>DATKXQ010000341.1:0-2207 GCA_035528975.1 bacterium | reverse complement strand
GCTCCGAGCCTTGGCTCGAGGTCACCGACGCCATCGTCGCCCAGGCGGGCGAAATAGTCGGCGACGAGACGAACCCCTACGTCAAGGCCAAGATGATATTCGACTGGGTCGTCAACAACTTCCGCTACGAGTTCTCGGACGTGGAGAGCAGGGGCGCGGCCAAGACCTTCCCGCGCCGGAGCGGCGACTGCGGCGAGTTCAGCGTCGTCTACTGCGCGCTGTGCCGCGCCGCCGGGATTCCGGCGCGAACCGTTACCGCCAAGTGGATTACGGGAGGCGGCCACCAGTGGGCGGAAGTATTTATCCCGCCCTACGGCTGGGTACCGGCGGACACCTCCGTGGCGCAGATGTTCGTACCCGGCGGCACTATCCCGGCCAGCGAGAAAGAAATAGAGGCCTTCATGGATTCGCGGGGCATCCCGGCGGCCGACCCGGATTGGCTATTCGGCAACCTCTACCCCACCCGGCTCATCGTATCGGTGGGCAACAACCACCAGTGCAAATATCCGGAGCTGGGCATCGGCAAGGTCTTTCGCTGGCTGCAGCCCGGCGTATACAACGCGTACCCGCCGACCTACGAATACGTGGACGTGTCGGATAAAGCGGCCTGCGTCGGCTTCTACGTCTTCGGCGACGGGTGCGACGACCTGGCCGCGGCCCGGGAGAGAGCGTCCGTGGAACTCGGCCTCGCGTACGCCATAGCGGCCGAATATGCGAAGGCCGAGGAGATACTCCGCGCCGTAACCGAAGCGGCCCCCGCCGCCCAGGAGCCCTGGCTCTTCCTGGGGCAAGCTTACCTGGAACGGGGCAAGGTCGACGACGCGATCGGCGCCTTCCGCCAGGCCCTCGCCGGGAACGGCTCGTCGGCCAAACCGGTGTACGACGTCCAGGCCCACAACTACCTGGGCGCGTGCTACCAGATGAAGGGAGACCTCGCCGCGGCGCGGAAGGAGTTCCTGGCGGTCCTGGAGAGCGGCGTCGACTACGAGGGCTCGCTCGCCTTCGCCGAGGAGCACTTAGACGAGGTCACGTTGGCGCTGGAGTAGGCCGCGGCGTGGCGCCTCGTACGCTCGGCACGAACGCGGCCCGATTATATCGACGGCGCCGCCGCACGTTATTAATATGTGTCTTTTCAACTCGGCCTTCCCGGCCGCACCGTAGGTACGCTCAACTCACGGGAGGAAACGATGTTGCGAGCTCGTTGCATAATAGCCGTTGCCCTGCTGGGCCTGCTCGGCGCCGTCTCGCTCATTCACGCCGAAGAGGCGGAGATGACGCCCGGGCGCTATTGGTACTTCGTGGACAACGTACAGGTCACCGGCGACGAGGCCGAGGTGCGGGTGTGGGCCGCGCTGCCGGTCGAACACCGCGGCCAGGCGGTCGAAATAGGCGAGATCTACCCCGAACCGGCCGCGATCGTCGAGGACCCCTTCAGCGAAACCAAGATCGTCTTCTGGCGGCAGACGGACGTCGAGGACGGCGAGGACTTCTATTTTTATTACGACTTCAAGTACGCCGGCGAAGAGGTGAACGCGAACGTCGACCCGTCGAAAATAGAACCCTACGACGAGGCGTCGCCGGAGTACCAACGGTACACGGTGTCCGAGCCCTGGCTCGAGGTCACGGACGGCATCCGCGCCCGGGCGCGCGAAATAGTCGGCGACGAGACGAACCCCTACGTCAAGGCCAGGATGATATTCGACTGGGTCGTTTACAATATCCGGTACGAGTTCCCGGACCCGGAAAGCCGGGGCGCCGCGAAAGCCTTCGCCAGACGAAGCGGCGACTGCAGCGATTTCAGCGCCGTCTTCTGTGCGATGTGCCGGGCGGAGGGGATTCCGGCGCGGACCGTCACCGCCTGTTGGCCCTTCGGCGGCGGCCACGTGTGGGCGGAGGTGCTCATCCCGCCGTACGGCTGGTTACCGGCGGATACCTCCATGGCGGCGATGTTCATCCCCGGCGGCGCCATTCCGGCGACCGCGGAGAGTACTGGCGCTATCCTGGAAATTATGGGAATGCCGGTAGCCGATCCGAACTGGCTGTTCGGGAACCTCTATCCCAACCGCCTCATCGTATCGGTAGGAAACAACTTCCGGGTAAAATACCCCGAACTGGGCGTCGCGAAGGTCTTCCGGTTTATGCAACCCGGCGCCACGGGCGCGTACCCTTTCGCGGAAGAATATCTCGGCCTGTCGGATAAAACCGTC
>DATKXQ010000340.1:0-4462 GCA_035528975.1 bacterium | reverse complement strand
CGTCGGCGCGGCAGGCGTCGAGCGTGATGATTACGACGTCGGGCAGGCCCGCCGAGGGCGCGGGCCGCGTCGCGGCCGAGACGATACCCCCCGCCGCGTATGCCGCCGCCGCGGCGTAGCCGACTACGGCGAGGCCGCGGCGCAGGTGCGCCCCCCGGCCGAGGAAAACCCCTCCCACGCGATTGACGACGAACGTAATCGCCGCCGCCACGACTAACCAACCCATCATCAAACCGAGCGACGTCGTTTCCGACGCTTCGACCCGGACGTTCGCCAAAAGGAACCAGACCGGCGTCGCGGCCGCGGCCGGGGCGAAAGCGCCGGCGTAAAACACGCGCCGGTAAGATATCGCGGCGCTCCTTTTCGCGAATAAACGATAACAGCCCGCCACGACAACGGCGCCGAGCGTGAACGCGGCCCCCGCCGCGGCGCCGAGCACGCCGTAGAATTTGGCGCGGTGGAAAAAGGACCAAAACCAGTACCAGCCGGCCAGCGGTTCCGTGAGGTGAAGCCGGTTGTTGAGAAACAGCTCCAGGGCGGCGCCGAAAGCGCCCGCGGCCATAAGGATGCCCACGGCAACCGCCGTCCGGTTAATTATTTTTCTCATACTATCTCGCATTACCGGTCGTCATTCTACGAGGACCAGGCCGCAAAGTTTGTAGGGCATCCCCGCGTCGCGCACGACTTCCAACTTTACGCCGGCGCGGGCGAAGGTCGAAAAGACGTCGATGCCGCACGACTCCATGGAAGGTCGCGGCTCGCCCGGGCGTCGGCACGGTTCCGAGACGTCGCAGTTCTTGCACAAGTTGCAGGGCCCCGCGACGAAAGCCAGGGCCCGGGGGTAGCCGTCGAGGAATATCTCGCGCTCGAGCGCAAGCAGGTCTTCGTGCATTTTCTTGCGAAGGGCGCGTTCGGCGCCCCGGGCTCCCGACTCGTACACGACGAGAACGGCTCTGGCATAGCACCGGACGACCGCCGCGGTCTCGGCCGGCGTAGGCGTGGCGGGCGGGCAGAGATGCCTTGCGCCGTAGCACCCGCAGCCGAACCGACACTTGTACCTTACCCACGGGGCCGTAACGACGTAGGAGGCCGGCACGGCCCGGGCCCGCGACGCACCCCGGGCAAGGGCGCCGCGGCAATACTCTTCCAGATTTCGCTTCGCCGCCATAATACTTCCGGCATAATAACATGTCTAACGCCGCGCGGTCAATCGACCAAAGGCGAACGCCGTAACTACGCGGCGGCCTTTCCCGCGGCAGCCGGGCGCTTCGCGCCGCCTTCGCTTCGGCGAAGTCAAAATAGATTTCCCTTGACAGCCCGCAAGCGATTGGGTATACTCCATCCTCAATGGTTAGCGAGAAAGGTTAACGTCATGGGCGTTCCTAAGAGAAAAACATCACATTCGCGGAAGGGAAACCGCCGCAGCCACGACCACGTCGCGGCGCCGAAACCGGTGCTATGTCCCAACTGCGGCGAAGCCCGCCTGCCGCACCGCGTATGCCCGGAATGCGGGCACTACGACGGCGAAGAGGTTATTAAACCTAAAGAGGAATGACGGCCCCTCCGTCCCTACCCGACCCAACCCAAAAGTCCCGCTTACGCGGGCTTTGTTTCATAAAGGCGGATACGTAACGGCGTGATGAGGATCGTCGTTGACGGCATGGGGAGCGACGCCGCGCCCGCGAACGAAGTCGCGGGATGCATCAAGGCGCTCAAAGAATCGCCGGACATGGAAATCCTGTTGGTCGGCGAGCCGCATCGGCTGGGGACGGAACTCGCGAAGTACTCCGTGCCGGGCGGGCGCATAGACGTCGTGCCGGCGTCCGAGAAGATCGGCATGGACGAAAAGCCGGCGGTGGCGCTGCGCAAGAAGAAGGACGCCTCCATCCGGGTCGGCGCGATGTGCGTGCGCGAAGGTCGCGGCGAAGCTTTCGTCTCGGCCGGCAATACCGGCGCGGTCGCCATGGCCTCGCTGATAGCTATGGGCCGGGCCGAGGGCGTACGGCGGCCCGCCATCGCGGCGCTCTTCCCCAGTCGCGAAGGGCATTGCGTCGTACTGGACGTGGGCGCCAACGTGGCCTGCAAGGGCGTTCACCTGCAGCAATTCGCGATTATGGGCGAGGTCTACGCGCGGTGCATCTTCGGCCTTGAGAGGCCGCGCGTGGGCCTGCTCTCCATCGGCGCCGAGGCGGCCAAGGGCTCGGAGGCGATATTCGAAGCGCACAAACTGCTCTCGGCGTCGCCGATCAATTACATCGGGCACGTCGAGGGCGGCGGCATCCTGGAGGGGAAGGCCGACGTCGTAACGTGCGACGGTTTCACGGGTAACATCCTGCTGAAATTCGCCGAATCCGTACCGGGTATCGTATTTTCGGGTTTGCGGAGCGAAGTGAAGAGGGACATCCTCGTACGCATCGGCGCCGGGTTATCGCGCGCGGCCCTCCGGCGCGTCAAGAAAAGGTGGGACTACGCCGAGTACGGCGGCGCGCCGCTGCTCGGCGTCAACGGCGGCGTAATAATCTGCCACGGCAAGTCGTCGCCCAAGGCCTTTATGAACGCGATCCTGGTCGCGGAAAAGTACGTGGCCTACGACGCCACGCAGAAGATAGTAGACAACATCCGGAGGAACGCCGATGACCGGTAGCGGCAAGAGGGCCGCGTTTTTGGGCGTGGGGCACTACGCCCCCGATAACGTACTGACGAATGCGGACCTCGAGAAGTTGGTCGACACCTCCGACGAGTGGATAATAGAACGTACGGGGGTCCGCGAGCGCCGCATCGCGACCGACGACCAGGCGGCCTCGGACCTGGCCGTCCCCGCGGCAACCAAAGCGCTCGCGCAAGCGGGAATCGCGGCCGAGGAGTTGGACCTTATCATCCTCGGCACGGTCACGCCGGACTATTTCTTTCCCAGTACGGCCTGCATCGTCCAGAATGAAATCGGCGCCAAGAACGCGGCCGCGTTCGACATGTTGGCCGGCTGTTCGGCCTTTATCTACGGCTGCAACGTAGCCGCGCAGTTCATCGAGAACGGCCGCTACGAGCACGTCCTCGTAGTGGGCGTCGAAACGCTGAGCAAGCTAATGGATATGACCGACCGCAACACCTGCGTCCTGTTCGGCGACGGCGCGGGCGCCGCGGTCCTGGGGCCGACGACGGGGGACGGCGGGATCCTGGCGACCCATATGAAAGCCGACGGCTCGTTGGGCTACCTGCTCAAGATGCCGGGCGGCGGCTCGCGCCAACCGCCGACCCACGAGTCGCTCGACGCGAGAATGCATTACATCAAAATGGCCGGGCGGGAGGTTTTCAAGAACGCCGTCCGCTCGATGTGCGAAGCGGCCACCTACGTGCTCGACGTCGCCGGATACAAGGGCGAGGACGTCGACCTCCTGGTACCGCACCAGGCCAACTGGCGCATCATGAGCGCCGTCGCCGACCGCCTCAAGATACCCCACGACAAGGTCTTCGTGAACCTCGATAAATACGGCAATACCTCCGCGGCCTCCATCCCCATCGCGCTGTCGGAAGCGTTGGAGCAGGGTCGCATAAAGGCCGGCGACCTGGTATTGAACGTCGCTTTCGGCGCGGGGTTCACGTGGGCGGCCAATCTGGTTAGATGGGAATAAGCCGGGCCGCGGCGGCGGCAAAAGCCGACGGTAGGACCGGGCGAACTCGTATTCGAGCCTTGTTGCGTATAGAAAAACGCTGCTTGCCGCTTTTCCTCGTCTGGTTGGCCGGGACAATTTATTTTATCCTATGGGCGCCGAGGGGGTTGGATCTGGCGGACGAAGGGTTCAACGCGGCATGTGCCGAGCGGATTCTCTCGGGCGCCGTCCCGCACCGCGACTTCTTCAGCCTCTGGCCCTGCGGTTCCCACTTGCTCACGGCGCTGCTCTTTAAAGTCGGCGGCGTCACCCTGCTTTGGGGCCGTATTGTCGTCGCCGCGACCGGCAGCCTGATGCTGGCCTTAGCGCTCTTTTTAAGTTTCAGTTTAACCAAATCAATTTGGCTTGCGGCGTTGACGGGGGCGTTCTTCGTGGCATGGGGGCCGCCCATGTTCAACCTAATGCAGCCGACGTGGCTCGCGGTAGGAGCGGGGCTGTTATCGGCGGCCTTCGCAATAACGACGTTGGATAAACCTTCCCGCAACACGTTCCTATGGGGAGGGTTGACGGTAGGCGTCGCGGCCCTCTTCAAACACAACGTCGCCGTCTACCTCACGATAGCCTGGATAGCGTTGATCGTTTATTTGGCGAAAGCTGGTCAAATAAGGTTGGGAAAGAGTTTGGCGTTTTTCCTCGCGGCGTTATCGTTACCGGTGGTGCCGGTTCTGGCGTGGCTCGTCGCCTCGGGCGCGGGCGGCGCCGCGTTCCACGACCTCGTCGCCTTCCCGCTGCTACGTCACCGCGTCAGCATGGCGATCGGCCAACCGTGGCCGTCGGGGCCGGAGCTGGTGGCG
>DATKXQ010000339.1:0-3466 GCA_035528975.1 bacterium | reverse complement strand
ATACGCACGGCGACGTGCGAAAGGGATGGTATAATTTCCAAAGGCCGGAAAAAGGGACAAAGGAGGAATTAACGATGCTGAGAGGAATTGCGGCAGGGATATTGCTTTCGGCTTCCGCGTGCCTCGCGCTGGACGTGGGCGTGGGCGTCTTCGGCGGCGCCGCGCTGCCGACCGGGGACATGGCTTCGGACTACGTTCTCTATTACCAATACACGCCCTTCGGCGGCAACGTCGGCTTCGAGGGAGGAAACATGAAGGCCGGCGCGAAGCTCGGCGCCCGCGCGTACCTCGCCGTAGTCGCCGGCCTGGAGGTCGAAGCGGCTTTCGCCTACCACTTCAACCACCCGCAGCAAGATTGGGATATACCGACCTTCGACGAGCCCACGTACCGGATAATCCCCCTGACGGCCGGGGCGAACTACGTCGTCCGCTCAGGGCCGGTGGCCCTCTACGCCGCCGGCGGCCTCGGGTACTACTTCGCCAAAGGAACGTTGACCGCCACCGTCAACGTACCGCCCTACGGCGACATAAAACTCTCCGGCGATATGAGCGTAAACAAACCCGGCTTTTACGTCGGCGGCGGCTTCCGCTACTACCTCGGGAAATTCGCCCTCGACGCCGGCCCCCGGTTCAACTACGTCGCGAACGACGGCGCGTACGACGTCGACATGGAGTACGACGTCGGCTTCTTCCGCGGCAGCGTGCCCTTCGAGGTCGAGAAGGGGTTCAACGACTCCTTCGTGGATATCCTCGTCGGCGCGAACTACTACTTCATGTAGTAGGAAGTGGCGCCGGCATTCCTGCCGGCTATGGGGAGTGGCACCGACATTCCTGTCGGTGACCCCGACACCTCTGTACGTGGGGCCGACATTCCCGCCGGCCATAACGCATAATTCCTCGCCGTTACGTGGTAACACCTGACGGCACAAGTAATACCCGACGGCTCGGTCGCCGCCTACCCCCAAAAATAAGTTAAACCGCCGCGCCCCTAGAGGGGTCGAAACGGCGTAGCGCGAGCGACGCCGCGGCGGGCCGGGGGCGCGCCGGCCGTCGTCGTATATATGCGCTACATAAGTAGCCGCACTAACGATTTTTCGGGAGAAGTTAACACGGGTCTAAGGAGGAGATGACCATGGCGAGGATAATTCTGGCAGGCGTTTTGATTTCGGCCGCCGCGTGCCTCGCGCTGGACGTGGGCGTGGGCGTTTTCGGCGGCGCGGCGATGCCGACGGGGAAAATGGGGACGGCGGGATGGACTCCCTACGAGGGGAGCAACCTATCCTGGAGCCCCAAGGTGGGCGCAAAAGCGATTGTAGGCCTCTGGCACGGCTTACAAGCCGAGGCCGCGGTCGGATACCACCTTGGCCACCCGCCGAAGGATTGGCAAGAGAACGATTTCGTAGAGGAACCGGCTAGCACGCTGGTCCCGGTTACCGTGGGCGCGAATTACCGCTTCGACTTCGGCAATCTAGGCCTCTACGCGGGCGCGGGAGGCGGCTACTACTTCGAGAAGTTGAAAAGCGCTATATCGTGGAATTACGGTTACCAGGAATTCATCTACGTCTCGACCGACGTTTCCCTCAACGGCCCGGGCGTCTACTTCGGCGGCGGCGTCACGTACGCTCTCGGCCCGCTCGAGGTCGACTTCAGCCCCCGCTACAACGTCGTTTTCACGCCCGCGACCTTCGACATGGAAGGGTGGGGATGGGCGCCCAGCGGCCGCCGGTATTATATTCAGGCCACCGGCTTAGAAAAAGACTACGACGACACGTACGTCGACGTCCTCGTCGGCGTGAATTACTACTTCATGTAACGTTTTCGGCTGGCGATAAAGACCCGGCCCGCGGGCCGGGTTTTTTTTGACTTCGGCCCGCGCTTAATCTATAATAAGCGGTATCCCCTAACGCGCAAGTCGTTACGATACGGGTAAGGAGCCTATGACGAGAATCGACATGCGGCGCGGCGCGTACGCGTTCGTCGTCGCGGCGCTGGCGGCCGCGGCGCCGGCGGCGGCCCTGGTCCGGCTGGGCGCCGGGGCCTCCGGCGGTTTCGGCTTCCCCGCGGCGGCGTTCGACGCCGAAGCGAAGTCGACCCTCAGCGCCGGCGTGCACTTGTACGGGAACCTCTTCCACTGGCTGACGGTGGACGCGGCGGCCGACTTCTACCTGCCGTTCAACGCCGAGAGCGACACCGGCGTCGGCGAGACGCACCTGGCGACGTACCGCGTCGGCTTAATCTACAAGGTACACATGGGCGTATTCATGCCGTTCGTCGCCGGCGGCTACGGCCTCTTCGACGAGCGGATACGCCGCGAGGACGGGTGGGAGGACGTAACGGCGCCGGGCTTCTACGTGGCGCCGGGCCTCGAGTACTATTTCACGGAGCGGTTCTCCGCCTCGGGCGCTATGGCCTACGAGCGCGCGTTCGACGGCGCCCGGAACGAAGGCCGCGACACCCAGCTCATCAAGCTCGACTTCAGCGTCAACTACTACTACTGGTAGGACTTCGTTAAACGGCTTGACAGCGGCCGCCGTTTATGATACATAACGGCCCGATTCCTCAGTAGCTCAATTGGCAGAGCATCCGGCTGTTAACCGGAGGGTTGCAGGTTCGAGTCCTGCCTGAGGAGAATGAGACGACGCCCCGGCCCCGGGGCGTTGTTTCCAATACTCCCCGAACTCCGACGGAGAAGGAACCCGCATGAGTAAATACCTGGTCCTCCCGGCCTCGATTATAATTCAAACCTGCCTGGGCGGTATTTACGCGTGGAGCGTGTTCGCGCCGGCGCTGCACGGCGACTACGGCCTTTCGATGGGCGCGACCCAGCTCATCTTCGGCCTTTGCCTCGCCTCCTTCACGCTGGCGATGATCTTCGCCGGCCGCTGGCAAGAGCGGCGCGGCCCCCGCCTCGTCGCCGCGATCGGCGGCGTCCTCTTCGCCGCGGGCTACGTCGTCGCCTCGTTCTCCGGGGGCAACCTGTTTTTGTTGATCCTGGGAGTGGGCGTCGTCGCCGGGGCCGGCATCGGCTTCGGCTACGTGTGCCCCATCGCGACGTGCATCAAGTGGTTCCCGAAGCAAAAAGGGTTCGTTACGGGCCTCGCCGTCGCCGGGTTCGGCGGCGGCGCGGTGCTGCTCTCGTCTCTCGCGTCCTCGCTGTTCGGCCGCGGCCTCGACGTCCTCGAGATATTCCGGTACGTCGGCCTGGCGTACGGCGCGGCCATCGTCCTGGCCTCCCTCCTCCTCTTCGTCCCGGCTCGGGTTCAGGAAGAGGCCAAAAAGGCCGCCGGCATCGCGGCCGGGGCGCTACTCCGCGACGGCCGCTTCTGGCTGTTGTTCGGCGGGATGTTCGCCGGGACCTTCGCCGGCCTGTTGACCATCGGCAACCTCAAGCCCATCGGCCTGGCGGGCGGCGTCGCCGCCGGCCTGGCGACGATGGCGATAAGCTCGCTCGCGCTCGGTAACGCCT
>DATKXQ010000338.1:0-3659 GCA_035528975.1 bacterium | reverse complement strand
CCGCGGCGCCGCGGTATGAGACCTAAAATCCTGGTAGTTATCCCCACTTACAACGAGCGCGACAACGTCGCCGCGCTGTGCGAGGAGCTGCTCGCGCGGCCCGAGGGCTTGGACGTACTCGTGGTGGACGACAACTCGCCGGACGGGACCGCGGCCGCGGCGTACGAAGTCGCCGCACGGTATCCGGGCAGGATGGACGTGCTGAGCCGGGAGGGGAAGGGCGGCCGCGGCGGCGCGGTGCTGGCCGGTTTCGCGCGGGGTCTGCGAGGCGATTACGATTTGTTCTTCGAGATGGACGCCGATTTCTCGCATCGCCCGGAGGAGATACCGCTCTTTTTGGAGGCGGCGGCGGCCGCGGACGTCATCGTCGGCTCGAGGTACTCGCCGGCGTCGCGCATAGTCAATTGGCCGCGGGCGAGAAGGTTTTTCAGCAAATGGGCCAACCGCTACGCCCGGTTCTTTCTGGGGATACCTATTTCCGATTATACCAACGGCTTCCGTTGCTACCGGCGCGCCGCGATCGAGGCCCTCGACGCCGGCGCCGTCGACGGCACCGGCTACGTCGTACTGAGCGAAGTCGCTTACCAACTCCACCGCCGGGGTTTTCGCTTCGCCGACGTCCCCACGGAATTCGTGAACCGGCGCCGCGGCGAATCCAATCTCTCCGCCGGCGAAATAATTTCCGCGTTCGCGGGGGTACTGCGGCTCCGTTTGCGGGGCGGGCGTTTCGAGCGCGGGAGCATTCGACCTTGATGCAGTATCCGTTTTTCGATATAATAGGCGCGCAATAATGGCGAAGCGAGAGAAAAAGAAGCGGCCCGCGCGGCGGGACCGCTATATGAACGTAATGGTAGTCCCGCACGGCGGCGGCCGGAGCCGAACCTGGTTCGTCCACGGCGTCGTGTTGACGTTCCTGGTAATCGCGAGCGCCGGCGTGTTGATCGCGGCGGCGTTGATGGTCTCCGATTACTGGAAGAACATTATTAAACTCTCGCAGCTGATCACGTACGAGCGTCGCGAGCGGGAAGAGAGCTACAAGCTGGAGGTTATGGAGAGGGCGGTTTCCGATCTCGACAATAAGGTAGAGGAGGTCGAGGGGCAGTACGACGGGTTGGTGAGCGCGCACCGTCTGGACGAGGTGCGCTCGCCCGGAGAGCTGCTGCCGGAGGAGGTCGGCGCCGACGGGGTATCGCTGGAGGCCGTCGAGCGGCGAGTGGCCCGCCTCGAGAAGAACCTGGCCGTCGCGAGCCGTCGCTTCGAGGATGACCCGGGCGCGCTGGTGTACGTCCCCTCCATCGTGCCCTGCCGGGGTTGGCTCTACCGCGACTTCGGGAATACCGTTTCGCCGTTCACCGGCCGCGTGGAGATGCACCGGGGCTTGGACGTGGCGGCGCCGCGGGGTACGCCCATCGTCGCCACCGCGGCGGGGGTCGTTACGGCCGCGGGCTTGGAGGAGCACTACGGCTTGACGGTCGCCATGGACCACGGCAACGGCTACGTCACGCGGTACGCCCACAATATGAGGAACGCGGTGCGCGTGGGTACGCGCGTGAAGCGCGGCCAGGTCATAGCGTACGTGGGGAGCACCGGCCGCTCGAGCTGCACGCACGTCCACTACGAAGTGTTGAAGGACGGCGTTCCCCTGAACCCGCGTTATTTCATACTCCGCGAACCGGGTTCCCCCGCGCCGGGGCGAGGGGCGAATTCGCCGATATAAAAAGCCGACCCTCGGGTCGGCTTTATCGTGCCGTCGCAAGGGCGCGCTATTTCGTTTCCCCGGCCTCGGCCGTTTCCGGTCCCTGCGTGAAGGCTTCGACCGTTTCCTCGAACATCGTGAGTTTGCTTATCTTCTTCTGGGCTTCCGCGGCTTCCGGCGTGTCGGGGTAGGTTTCGACGACTTTGCGGTAGACCGCCACGGCCTCGTCGACGTCGTCCCGTAAGTGGTTGGCGTCCCCAACGTACAACAGGCACTTGCGGGCTTCGGCGGAATCCGGGTACTCCTCGATCACGCGGTTAAATACGGTTATGGCTTCCTCGGCCTGCTGCGCCATCAGCTCGATGAAGCCCAACTGCATCAGCGCGCCGGGGAGGTGGCCGGTTTCGTTCTCGGGGTCTTGCGCGACGATCTTCTCGAATCGGGAACGCGCTTTTTCCACGCGGCCGGTCTCGACGTACATCGTGCCGACTTCGTACGCGAGGTCCAGGTCGTCGGGGTTGGCTCCCTCGCGCGCCAACAGCTCCTTTAACGTCTCGACCCGCCCGGCCAATATGTCGTCGACCAGCGAGAGGAATTTCTCGGCCTCGACGGCGCCGACCGCCCGCGTTACCTCCTCGCCCTCGGGGGTATAGAAGATCGTCGTGGGGTAAGCGTTCACGCCGTAGTTCTTCGGCGTCTCTTCGTCCACGTCGGCGTCGATGTGCACCGCGACCAGCCCGGCGAGCTTCTTCTGAACCTCCGCGTTGTCAAGGACGTCGTCTTCGAACTGCTCCGACATCTTGCTCCAGTCGGCGCTGTAGTACACGACGAGGTGTTTTCCCTCCGCGGAAGCTTCCGCTTTTCCCTCCTCCATGGAGGTGAGCCACTTCACGCCTTCCTTCGCTTTCTTGCCGCAGCCGACGCACCCCACCGTCGCGCACGCCAGGAGGGCGACGGCCGTCATTATGCGCGATTTCATATCATCACTCCTTCTCGCGGAATAGGTAAAATAGCAAACCAGCCAGAGCCCCCGCCGCTATCAGCACGACCGCCACGACGAAATAGGCCGAAGCGATGTGGACGTGGTACTTGCCGTAGTAACCGCGGCCGAACCAGAGGATCGCGATGCCGGTAGCGACCGCGGCGGCGCTGAAGCCGAGCCGTTGCAGGAGGATGCCCGTGTTAACCGTCCGTTTCAGCGCGCGGTCGTGCGTTCGGCGGGCCCGGCGCAATATTCCCCGGCGTTCCTTGATCGTGCTATTATAAATCCAGAGGATCGCTAAAAGGCCGCCAAGTATCGCCACGCCGTAGGTGAAGATGTCCAAGACGTCGAATAAGTTTTCCATACCCGAATTATTATCCGCCGCTCTTGGGCGAAAGTCAAGCTTAAACGCGATTTATGCGCGCGAAGCATGGACGAACTAACGCTTAAAGTTATCCTTGCGGAACTGGCGCCGATTCTCCGCGGCTCCGTACTGGGCGGCGTTTTCCGCGTTGGGCCGAAGGCCGTGACGCTCGAGCTCGCGGGCGACGCCGGCCGGCAGGGCGCCCTGACGCTGGCGCCGGGCGACGGCGGCGCGATGTTCTACCGGGAAGGCCGTTTCGGCGACCGGCGAGGCCGTCTCAAAACTTCCCTCGAGGGAGCGGCCGTCCTGGGCGCGGGGCAGTGGAACGACGACCGCGTGGCCTTCGTCGACGTCGCGTCGCCGGGCGGCGCGCGCCGGTTGGTGGCGGAGTTCTTCGGCCGCGCCGGCGGCCTGTTCGTGCTGGAAGACGACGTCGTATCGGCCCGGCTGGCGGGTCGGCCCGTAGAAACCGGCGAGCCGTACGCCTGGCCCCCGGCTCGCGCGAGGAGGCGACCCGAGAGCTGTTCGCGCGAGGAGGTGGCGTCTTACGTCGAGGCCGGCGGCGAGCGGGCGCTCGTGCGGGAAGTGGCTTATATGTCGCCCTGGGTGGCGCGGGC
>DATKXQ010000337.1:0-4780 GCA_035528975.1 bacterium | reverse complement strand
GCATAAGCCCTCCTAAACCTCAATGCCTCGCGAGGATTTACGGTTCACGTATGCTTATAATATTATAACGCACCGGCGGGGCCAACTCTATTTCATAATTGCCTTTACGGGAATCCTGTGCTTAGTTATAATCCGATTGGTGACTTAATCTCAAGGCCAAGGAGACTTATTATGCGCTCTGCTTTGATTATATTAATACCGGTATTTTTTATGGCTGCCTCCGCCGGCGCCCTCTTCCTCCCGGAGGGGCCGCCAACGATTGAGGAACGCCTCTTCACGCCCCACCTCTACGACGGCGCCAGGGGCTCGAGCGACGCGCCGGCGGTACCGCACGACTACGACGTCAAGGAGTACGTCATCGACGTTAAGCTCAACGACGTCCAAAGATCGATTTCCGGGAGTTGCAAAATCGTAGCTATGAGCCTGAAAGATAATTTGACGAAGCCCCAATTCAACCTGGAAGCGGATATGAACGTCACGTCCGTGAAGCAGGGCGGCGTGAATTGTACTTTCAAGCACGAGGGGGCGGTCCTGGAAGTCACGCTGCGGGAGCCGGTAAACAAAGGCGTGAACTTCACGGTGACGGCCTACTACGGCGGCAGTCCCCGGGACGGGTTATATTTCACCAACAAGGGCGTCTACGTGTGCTCGGCGATGGAGGAGGCCCAGCACTGGTTCCCGTGCTTCGATTTACCCTACGACAAGGCGGACCGCGTAGAGCTGGTCGTGACGTGCCGGAACGACTGGTACGTCGCCGGCAACGGCGTCCTCAAGGCCGAGAAGAGCAACCCGGACGGCACCAAGACGTTCACGTGGGTGACGACGCACCGCATCGCGACGTACCTCATAAGCATATCCGGAGCGTACAACTACTCGCGGTTCGGCACGAGCTGGAACGGCGTACCGATAAATTACTACGTCTTCCCGGAGAGCCGGGCCGCCGCGGAGATATGCTTTAAGAACGTAAACCCGATGATGAACTTTTTTTCCAACAAGTTCTGGCGGTACCCCTTCGACGACGAGAGGTACGGCATCGCCCAGGCGGAGATGGGGTATTTCGGCGGCATGGAGAATCAGACCTGCATCACGCTCAACCAGTTTTACGTAAGGCCGGACCGCTCCGCGGACCACGTCCTCGCGCACGAGCTCAGCCATATGTGGTGGGGCGATTGCATATCTCCCGGCTCGTGGAAAGATCTATGGTTGACCGAGGGCTTCGGGACCTATTGCGACGCCCTGTGGGAGGAGCACGCCAAGGGGAAGCAGGCGTTCTACGAGCGGATGCAGGCGTTCGCCCGCCAGTACTTCGCCGAGGACCAGGGGCACAGGTTCCCCGTCTACGACCCGGCCTCGCCGTGGAGCGCCACCGTCTACGAAAAAGGCGCCTGGGTGATGCACATGCTGCGTCACGTCATGGGCGACGAGAAGTTCTTCCGGGCGTGGAACAAGTACGGCCGCGAGCACGAATACGGCCACGCCTTCACGTACGAGCTGCAGCGGACGATGGAGGACGAATACGGCTCGAGCCTCCAGGAGTTCTTCGACGACTGGGTATACAAGGCGGGGTATCCGGTTTTCGAATACGACTGGACCGCCTCGGGCAACGCCGTAACGATTGATGTCTGCCAGGTCCAAAAGGTGACGCCGCTTACGCCCTTGTTCGACATGCCCGTCGACCTCACCATAACCACGCAGAACCACGGGACCCGCGTCGAAAAGGTTATGGTCAAGAACCGGTTCCACCGCTTCCGCTTCACCTACGGCAGCCCGGTGACCAACGTCGCGTTCGATAAGGACGGCTGGGTGCTGTGCAAAAAGGACCGCGTCGTCGACATCCCGGTGACGTCGTTCGACGCGCAGCCGGCGCCGGCCGCGGTGAAGCTCTCCTGGACGACGGGCGGGGCCGCGGCCGTAGCGGGGTTCAACCTTTACCGCGAGGCGACGGCCGGGGATGCGGCCCGGGCGAAGCTCAACGGCGAGCTCATAACCGGCCGTTCGCCCTATCGCTTCGTCGACCGCGGCGTGGAGCCGGAGGAGCGCTATCGCTATTGGCTCGAGGGCGTCGCGCTGGGCGGCGCGCGCGAAACCTTCGGCCCGGTGGAGTGTAAGGCCGGCGGCCGCGCGTACGCGTTCGCCCTCGCGCCAAACCATCCGAACCCGGCCCGGGGGTCCACGACCGTAACGTTCTCGCTCCCGGCGCCCGGCGCCGTTACGCTCTCCGTATACGACGTCGCGGGCCGCAAGGTCGGCGTCCTGGCCGCGCCGGCCTGCAAGGCGGGGGAGAACGAGCTCGTCGTCGATACCTCGGCGCTCGCGCCGGGCGTCTATGCGTACCGGCTCGAGGCGGGAGGCGAGACGGCGGCGCGAAGGATGGTTGTGGTAAATTAACCTGACTTATGTTATAATATAGGATAGAAACCCGGCTCGCCCGCGCGCCGGGTTTTTTCGGCCCGGAAGAGAAGTGAAATGACGACCTTAATATATCTCGACCATGCCGCGACGACGCGGCCCGACCCGCGCGTCGTCGAGGCGATGCAGCCGTATTTCTCGGAATACTTCGGCAACCCCCTCTCGAGCCACCCCTTCGGCGAGGAGCCGCGGAAGGCGCTCGCGCGCGCCCGCGAGCAACTTGCGGCGTTGCTCAACTGCGAGGCGGCCGAAATCATATTCACGTCGTCCGGGACCGAAGCGAACAACCTCGCCGTCAAAGGGGTCGCGTTCGCGCGGGAGAAGAAGGGCAAGCACGTCGTCCTCTCGGCGGTGGAGCACCAATCGGTGATGAACTCCGCGCAGAGCATGGCCAGGCTCGGCTGGGAGATAACGACGGTTCCGACCGACTGCCACGGCCTCGTGGACCCGAACGACGTCAAGGCCGCGCTGCGCGCCGACACGACGCTGGTCTGCGTCAACCTCGCCAACCTCGAAATAGGGACGGTCGAGCCGATCGCGGAAATCGGAAAAATCGTGAAAGAGAATTCCGGCGCGGCGTTTCACGCGGACGCCGTCCAGGCGGTGGGCCACGTACCGGTAGACGTACAGGCGCTGGGCGTAGACCTGTTGTCGGTTTCGGGCCATCGCTTCTACGGCCCCAAGGGCGTCGGCGCCCTGTTTTACAAAAAGGGGGTAAGGGTCCAACCGCAAATCGACGGCGGCATCCAGGAGGGAGGCCGGCGCGCGGGGACGGAGGACGTCCCGGCGATAGTCGGGTTGGGGGAGGCGGCGCGGATCGCCCGGGAGGAGATGGCGGAACGGTCCGCTCGCGTGCGGGCCCTCCGCGACCGGCTCCACGAGGGTTTGTTCGCGCGCATACCGCACCTGCATTTGAACGGCCATCCCCGGCTGCGGCTGCCGACGCACGAGTCGGTGTGCGTCGAGTACGTCGAGGGGGAGGCGATGATTCTCTTCCTCGTCCGGGAGGGCATCTGCACGTCCAGCGGCTCGACGTGTTCGTCGCGGGCCCTGAAGGCCTCGCACGTTCTGTTGGCCTGCGGCCTCGATCCCGCCGTCGCCCAGGGTTCGTTGCAGTTCACGCTCGGGTCGGACAATACCGAGGAGCAGATAGGCCGCGTACTCGACGTCCTGCCCGTAGTGGCGAAACGTTTGCGGGCGATGTCGCCGCTATACCCCGGCGGCGAGAGTGCGTAATGCCGAAGTGGCGGAGTGCCGGGAGGGCGGCGAAATAACTGACCTATTTAAGCAGGAAATCGTTTTTTTCGCTTGACAAAATACCTTTTATAACCGATATTGGAAGGCTGAGGCTATAAGTCCGTGACCCGCTCCACAAGAATCCGAGAAGCGATAAGGAAGCTTCGCAAGAAGCACGTATCGGTAGTATTCGCGCCGAGCGGTACCGCGTCGAATAGGACGTTTCGCGTTTCCCTTTTCAGGTGTTACGTAGCGGTTGCGGTCTCGTGTATCTGCGCGGTCGGCCTCCTCGTTATCAGCCTCCAATACGCGTCGCGTAAAGAACTCGCTTCCCACCTCGACGAACTTCAAAGCCGGGCCGAAGTTCGCGAGCAGAAGTTCAGCGAAATCGTGCGGGAGCGGGCGCGTTTGCAGGAAGAGCTTTTAGCTTACTCGAATTTCGACGATTCGCTGCGCATCGTACACGACCTCGAGGCCATACCCGGAGACATAAGGGAAGCGGGGGTCGGCGGGCCGCTTACGAATATTACGCAGATGTTAAAATTCGGGCGCGATAAAAACGTCGACGACCTCGAATTGGCTCTCCGGCAAGCCCAGCTTCAAAACGATTCCTTTAAAGAAATAATAACGGCGCAGGCGCGTACCCAGCACATCTTCGACCATACGCCGGCCGTAAAACCCTGCGCCGGCCCCCTCTGCTCGGGGTTCTGTTGGCGCCGCAATCCGATATTCGGCGGCCTGCAATTCCATAAGGGAGTCGACATCGCGACCGTAACCGGCACGCCGATAATTTCGCCGGCCGACGGCATAGTGCGGTTCGCGGGTATGAAAGGCGGGTACGGATACTGCGTTTTCGTCAGACACGGCTACGGCTTCGAGACCCGCTACGGCCACTGTTCGCAGGTCCTCGTGTACGAAGGCCAGCACGTGAAGCGGGGCGACATCATCGCCTTCGTCGGGGCGACCGGTTGGGCCACGGGTCCTCACCTCCACTACGAGATACTCGTAGGGGGTACGCACGTCGACCCCGAGCAATACGTACTCCCCGATTATTTGATCGATTGATTTCCCTTAGGAAAAAACAACAGGCGGCCCGGCGGGCCGCCTTTTTCTTTAACCGTGTGCGAGCGCCTAC
>DATKXQ010000336.1:0-3156 GCA_035528975.1 bacterium | reverse complement strand
TTCGGCCGCGGGCACCGGGACGCCGGCGAGCGCCATCGCCGTCAGAAGGCCCGCGGTCTTGAGGGCGACGGTCTTGCCGCCGTTGTTCGGCCCCGAGATGACCATCCCGACGTAGCCGTCGCCGAGCGAGAAGTCGATGGGTACGATTTCCTCGGCCGCGCGCGAAGAGAGCAACAGCGGATGCTTCGCGGCCTTGAGCGATATTACGGGTTCGGCGACGACGGCCGGCGTCGTGCACCGGTGCGCCAGGCCGTAGCCGGCGCGGGCGGCGACGAAGTCGAGCTCGCCGAGTAGCTCCACGTCGACGGCCAGGCCGTCGCGCTCCGCGGCGCACCGGCCCGACAGCGCGCGCAGGATCCGCTCCACCTCGGCCTGTTCCTCGGCCGTCAGGCCCTCGAGGTCGTTGTTGAGCTCGACCACGGACATCGGCTCGACGAAGGCCGTGACGCCGCTGCCGGAGTGGGCGTGGACGATGCCGCGGACGGCGCCCATGGAGTCGGTGCGGACGGGGAGGACGTAGCGGCCGCCGCGCTGGGTGACTATGGCCTCGCGCAGGGCCCGCTTTATCTTGTCGGAACGGAGGAGGCGCTCGAGCGCCGCCTGGATCTCGTCGCGCTTCGCGGCGATCTGTTTGCGGAGCCGGGCCAGGGTGGGCGTCGCGTCATCGCGGACCAGGCCGTCGTCGTCCACCTGGCGGGTTATGGCTTCGGTTACCTCGCGGAGCGGAGCCAGCGACGCCGCGCAGGCGGACAGCGACGGGTAGTCGGCTTCCGAGCCGAAGGCCCGTTGCGCCCGGGCGGCGGCGAACAGGAAATCGCGGACGCCGATCAACTCCGCGCCCGTGAGGACGCCGTCGAGCTCGAGCCGCTTGAGGAGCGGCCGCACGTCCGAGAGGCCCCCCAGCGGGATGTCCCCGTTCGCGGAGGCGTAGGCCATCATCTCGGCCGCCTCGGCCTGGGCGCGCGCCGCCGCCGACGCGTCCGGCACCATCGCCCGGGCCCGCTCGGCCCCCAGGGCCGAGAACGCGTACGCGGCGACCGCCTCGCGGATGCGGGGAAATTCCAAAGCCCTTAACGAACCTTCGTCCATTGATGGGAGTATATCATATCGCGCCGGCCGCGGCCAAGCCGGTATCCCGCTCAGGCGGCACCGCCGAACGGTGGGTCTTTCGTTGACACCGCGGTATATTCAGGTATAATGGCCGCGAATTTTCACGATTTCTTTTTTCGGAGGAAACGATGAAAAAGAACTTGCGGGTACTCGCAACGTTTTCGGCGGCCGTAGCGGCGCTGGCGCTTTCCTTCGGCGCGTGCAAGAAAGCGGAGGAGCCCGGCGCGGGCGAAGGCGGAGGCGTCAGCGGCCCGATCCAGGTAAAGGGTTCGGATACGCTCCTCATGCTCAGCCAGCGCTGGGCGGAGGCGTTCATGGAGGAGAACCCTGAGGCCGTGGTCCAGGTTACGGGTGGCGGCTCGGGCGTCGGCTTCACGTCTTTGCTCGAGGGCACGACGGACGTCGCCAACGCCTCCCGACCGATCAAGGATAAGGAGAAAGAAGCGGCCGCGGCCAAGGGCGTTTCGCCGACGGAGATCAAAGTCGCCCTGGACGGCATCTCGTTCGTCGTGAACCCGGCGAATCCTCTGGCCGAGGTCACGATGGCGCAGCTGGGCGACATCTACCGTGGCAAGACCAGGGACTGGGGCGCGCTGGGCGGTTCCGGCCGGATTATGTGCTACGGCCGCCAGTCCACCTCCGGGACCTACGACTTCGTCAAGGAGCGCGTCATGAATAAAGACGACTACCGCGCCGACATCCAGGAGATGCAGGGCAACGCGCTCCTGTGCGACGCCGTCGCCAGGGATAAATTCGGCATCGCCTACGTCGGCGTCGGCTACGCCGTCAAGCGCGACGACGTCAAGATCCTGGCGGTAAAGAAGGACGACGCCTCGCCGGCCGTCAAGCCGACGCTGGATGCGGTGGCGGACGGGTCCTACGCGATCAGCCGCTACCTCTTTAACTATTGCGACGGCAGGCCCGAGGGCGTAACCAAAGCCTTCATCGACTTCGCGCTCTCGGACGAGGGCCAGAAGATCGTGGAAGAGGTCGAGTACGTCGCGCTTCCCGAGGACGTGCGGGCCGAGGAACGCGCGAAGTTGCAATAGGCGAGTTTAACGGTACACATTAGCGGTACAGGCCCGGGCGGAAATCGGTTATTATTACGCGACTCTTCCCCGGCTACCCGTCCGGCGTAATTCTTTTAATATTTTACCCGGGACGCGATGCAGCGAAGTTGGACGAGATATCTGAAGTACGCGCTCCCGGCGGCGATGGTTGCTTTGTCTTTCGCCGTCGCCGGCGTCATCGGGTGGCTGCTGTTTTGGGGCGGCCTGGCGGCGCTGGGGGGCCAGCTCGCCTCGTACGCCGCCGCGCGGGTCCTCCCGCAAAAAGTGCGGGAGGGTTTCGTCAACGTCGTAATCACGGTCGCCGGGTACTCGACGATCGTGATAATCGCGTTCATCTTCGTATTCATCTTCCGGGAGGGCTTCGCCGCTTTCCGGGCGGTCCCGCTGCCGGATTTCGTAAAGATGATCTGGCAGCCGGCGGCCGAGGTCCCGAAATACGGCATCATACCGCTGGCCGCCGGCACCGCGATGGTCACGGCCGTCGCGATGGCGTTGGCGATTCCTCTGGGCCTGGGGACGGCGATATACCTCTCCGAAGTAGCGGGCGCGCGGGAGCGGGAAGTGGTGAAGCCGATAGTGGAGCTTTTGTCCGCGATCCCGTCGGTCGTCTACGGCTTGCTCGGCATGGTCGTTTTGGGGGACGTCATACCGGCCATAACCGGGACGCCCTTCCGCCTGAACGCCTTGAACGGCGGCATCGTGTTGGCGGTAATGCTGACGCCGATGCTGGCCTCGCTGGCGGAAGACGCGCTGTACAGCGTGCCGCGTTCGTACCGCGTGGCGTCCTTCGCGCTGGGCGCGACTAGGTGGGAGGTCATCCGGCGGACCGTCGTTCCGGCGGCGTCCTCCGGCGTGATGGCGGCGCTGCTTCTTTCGGTCGCGCGGACGCTGGGCGAGACGATGGCGGTTCTGTTGGCCACCGGCAATATGGCGGCCTTTACGGCGAACCCGCTGTCGTCGGTCCGGACGATGACGG
>DATKXQ010000335.1:0-2109 GCA_035528975.1 bacterium | reverse complement strand
AAAAAGGAAGAATGAACGACAAAGAGAACGCAAGGGGGAAAAAAAAGAGAGCGCGGTCAATCCCCGCTTTTTTTTTTTTTTTAAGTCTCTAGAACTGACATCGACATGTCGACGTCGTTGTTGTTATTATTATTATTATCGCCGGCATTGTCGTGCGCGACGCGTTCGCCGCGCCTGGCCGTGCGCCTCGTCGAGGGGGCCGACGCCGACCTGACCGCGGAGCAACTGGGCATGATCAACCTCGGTCCAGTCGGCGAGCTCCCCGGCGTTTACGTCTTCTCTCTCCGCGACGGAGACGGCGGCGACGAACCCGGCGAAGAAGCCTCCGGCCGCAAGCGCGGGGCGAACGACGCGTCCTCGCGCGCGATTCTCCACGAGCGCGTCCTCTGGGCGGAGGAGCAGGTGCCGAAGGCGCGCCTGCCGCGCGGACTGCGCGCGGACGGCGGATACTGGCACGCCGACCCGCTGTACGGCGCGCAGTGGCACCTGCTCGGAGGAGACGGGGCCTCCCCGCACATGAACGTGCCCGCGGCCTGGCGCGCCGGCTACGACGGCTCGGGCGTCAGGGCGGCGGTGGTGGACGACGGCCTCCAGGGCTGGCACCCGGACCTGGCGCCGAACTACGACCGGCGCGGCTCGCACGATTACGACGACGGCGCGGCGTCTCCCGAGCCCGCGCCCGGCGATCGCCACGGAACGGCGGTCGCCGGATTGCTGGCGGCCGCGGACGACGGCGCGTACTGCGGCGTCGGCGTCGCCTTCCGCGCGAACGTCTCGGGCGTGCGCCTGACGGCCCGGTCGGTCACGGACGCGGAAGAAGCCGCGGCGCTGAGCCACGGCTTCCGCGCGGGCAACGACGTGTACAGTTGCAGCTGGGGCCCGCGCGACGACGGCGCGACCTTGGACGCGCCGGGCCCGCTGGCGACGGCGGCGATGCTCATCGCGGCCTCCGAGGGCAGGGGCGGGCTGGGCAGCGTGTACGTGTGGGCCGCGGGAAACGGGCACGCGCGCGGCGACTCGTGCGCGTACGACGGTTACGCCGCCTCGCGCCTGACGATATCGGTGGCCGCGGTGACGCGCGGTGGGCGCAGGGCGGCCTACTCCGAGCGCTGCGCGGCCAACTTCGTCTCGGCGCACAGCAGCGGGGGCGGCCGCTGGCTCACCACGACCGACCTTGCCGGCGCGGGCGGCGCGTCTCCGCTCGACTGCCGCTCGGACTTCGGCGGCACCAGCGCCGCCGCTCCCCTCGCGGCCGGCGTCGTCGCGCTGATGCTGCAGGCGAACTCCGCGCTCACCGGACGCGACGTGCAGCACGTGCTTGCGGTCACGTCGACGGTCGTGGACGCCGGCGCCGCCAGCTGGCGCCGCAACTCCGCCGGCGTCTGGCACAGCGACGAATACGGATTCGGGCTCGTCAACGCCGGGCTGGCCGCCGCGACGGCCGCCTCGTGGGCCGGAGTTCCGCCGCAGCGCGTCGCCTCGAACGGAGCGGCGTCGGCCGGACGCGCGATTCCCGATGGCGGCGCCTGGATCGAGGAGAGCGCGCGCTTCGCCGGCGCGGACGGCGAGCTCGTCGTGGAGTGGGCGGAGGTCGAGCTGACGGCGTCGCACCCGCGGCGCGGCGATATAGAACTCAGGCTGGTGTCGCCCGCCGGAACCGAGGCGACTCTCGCGCCTCCGCGCCCCTACGACGCCGGGCGCGACTACGACGGTTGGACGTTCTCCGCCTGCGGGTTCTGGGGGGAACGCGCCGAGGGCGTGTGGAGGCTGCTGGCGAGGGACCGAGTGGCGGGAGACGCGGGCGAGCTGCGCTCCTGGTCGCTCACGTTGTATGGATATTAGTTTGACCCCGCCCCCCCCCCCTCCCCCTCCCGTCCCCTCCAAAGGAGCCATCGCGCGATTCCACCCACGAATGTACCGCGCTCTGATTTTTCTCCCGTGTTAAGCCTAGGAGTGGGGCGGGAGAACGGGAGGGAGGGGGACGGTTGTAAACACTCGTTCGTCACGATTGTGGAATGAATTCTAGAAATTGTCCATTTTTTTTTTACTTTTTTATGCGATTTAAGATGACGAGGTTCTTAAGTTGTTGCGAGCGACTTTTTTTGTTTT
>DATKXQ010000334.1:0-2894 GCA_035528975.1 bacterium | reverse complement strand
GGCCGCGGTCAGGAAGTACTAGCCCGGGCCATAGGTTACTCTATGTTTTGGACCTGCTCGCGCACCTGCTCGAGGAGGTCTTTTATTTCTATTATCGCGGAGGCGACGGCGGCGTCCTGGGCCTTGGAGGCCATAGTGTTGGCCTCGCGGTTCATCTCGATGGTCAGGAAGTCGAGGCGGCGCCCCACCCTTCCGCCGCCGGCTACGGCGTCCGCGAAGGAGTGGAGATGGGCGCGGCTGCGTACTATCTCTTCGTTAATATCCGCGCGTTCCGCGAACAGAGCGACTTCGACCTCGAGACGCCCCTCGTCGAGCTGGGCGCCGGCGGCGAGTTCGGCCGCCCGCGACGCGAGCTTCTTGCGGTAGGCCTGGACCACGGCCGGCGTCTGGGCGCCGACGTCGTCGACGAGGCCGCTTACGCGCCGGAGCTTGGTTTCTATGTCCGCGGCCAGCTTCGCGCCCTCCGCCGCCCGCATCTCGACGACGCGCTCTAGCGCGGCCTCCAGGGCGGCGTAGAGACTTTCGCCCAGATGCTTTTCGTCGGCGCCCTCTTCCTCGACGACCAGGAAGCGGTCGCTCGACGTCAGCGCCTCCAAAGGGAACGCCCCCTTCAGATTCAGCGCGTGGCGCAGGCGCTCGAATTCGTCCACGTATTGGCGCGCCACCTCGACGTCGGCGGTCACGCTTTTCGCCGAAGGCGCCGCGCCCCGCACCGCGACGTTCACCTGGACGGATCCGCGGGCCAGCTTTTCCGCGACGCGCGACCGGACCTCCAATTCCAAGGAGCCGTATTCCCGCAAACCGCGGACCGCGACGTCGAGGTGGCGGCTATTAACGGTCGTAACCTCGACGACCATGGCGCCGTCGCCGTAGGGAGCTTCGCCGCGTCCGAATCCCGTCATCGATTTCAGCATATCAGACCTCGCGTATATTTTAACCGATGTTACCATTATACGTCGACGGGTGCAAGGGTAACCGGCGGCCCGTTTTGCCTTTAACGGCGGTTGAAGCTGTGTTAAACTAAACGGCGATATATGAAAGTAGAGGTAATCGATTACGATTTGCCGCGTCACCTCATCGCGCAGGAGCCGGCGCCCGAGAGGGACGCCTCGCGGTTGATGGTGTGTCGGCGAGAGGGCGGCGCGCCGCAGCATAGAAGTTTCTCCGATTTCCCGAGCTTTTTAAGGAGCGGCGACGTCCTGGTCGTCAACGACTCGTCGGTATATCCCGCCCGGCTCCGCGGCCTTTTGGACGACGCGGAGGGCGAACTGCTCTTGCTGCGGAAGCTCGCGCCCGGCCGCTACCGGGCTTTGGCGCGGCCCGCGCGGCGAGCTCCCGTAGGGGCGCGTTTCGTGTTCGGGGCCGACGGCCTGCGCGCCGAAGTCGTGGGAGTCCTGGCCGGGCCCGAGCGGGTCGTGGAGTTCTACGGCGCCGACGACGTCGAAGCGGCCATAGACGCTTGGGGAACCGTCCCGCTTCCGCCCTATATCAAAAGGCCCGGCGGCCCCGACGCCCGGGACGCCGAACGGTACCAAACCGTATACGCCCGGCGCCGCGGTTCGGTAGCGGCGCCCACGGCGGGGTTGCACTTCACGCGCGCCATGCTCGAGGGGATACGGGGAGCGGGGGTCGACGTCGTGGAGGTGACGCTGCACGTCTCGTACGGGACGTTCAAGCCGATCCGGGCCGAGACTTTCGAAGAGCACGATATGGAAAAAGAAGAGGTAAGTATCAGCAGGTCGGCGGCGCGGGCGCTGAGCGCCGCCAAGCTCGAGGGGCGGCGCGTCGTGGCGGTAGGCACGACGTCGGTCCGCGCGGTGGAAACCGCCGCGAACGAGGCCGGCGTCGTAGCGCCGTTTCGCGGCGAGACCGGCCTTTTTATATACCCGGGATATCAGTTCAAAGCCGTAGATGCGGTGCTCACGAATTTCCACCTGCCGCGATCGAGCCTGTTGGCTTTGGTCGGGGCTTTCGCCGGCGTACAGAACGTCCAGGGGTGGTACCGGGCCGCCGTGGCCGAGGGGTACCGTTTCTACTCGTACGGCGACGCTATGTTCGTGTACTGAGGAGTAAGCGCAGTGAAGAATGCGGTTAAAATTATCGGGGTCGCCGCGCTGGCTGCCGGGTCGGTAGTGTTCTTCGCGTTTGGCCTGGTATGGCTCGGCGTCGCGTGCGCGGCGCTAACGGTGGTCGTTTTCGCCTGGGCCGCGTTAACGTTCCAGCGGCGCTTTTTGAAAATCAAGAGCGCCCGGCTGACGCTCGAAATCTTGGACGCGGAAGGTAGAGTCGCGCGCTTCGAGAAAGAGCAGGAACTGGTTCCTTTGGGTCGGCCCCTTCCCGATATACGCGACCGCAACCTTTTTACGCGGGGCCGATTGGACGACTTCGAAGTATCGCCCGGTGAAATAGGGGAGCGGATGAGCGTGGGGAAGTACTATATTATCAAGGTAGTGTTCAAACCGCCGCTGGCGCCCGGCGTGCCCGTGTCGCGTACGGTCGCGTACAATATATACGACGCTTTCGGCGGCGAGGACGTTTCGTTCATGTTCGTGGGCGACTACCCGACCGACGACGTCGTCTTCCGCGTCGTTTTCCCTCCCCAACGCTTACCCCACAGCACGAAGGCGTTCGTCAAGGCGGAGGGGCGTGCCCCCAGGCCGGCCGAGCTCGAGCCGGGGCCGGGCGGCGCGACGCTCGAGTGGCGCGTGGGCCGGATGAGGCCCGGCGAGCAGTATCACGTGGAATGGAGTTGGTAGGACAGGGGGAAAATGGGGAGCCGCCGGCGCGGCGTTAATCGGCCGCGACCCCGGTAGGCCCGTTCACGCGCTTTATCGTCAGGAGCTTATCCCCGGCCGGGGAGAAGCAAACGATCTCTTCCGTTTTATCGTAAGCCA
>DATKXQ010000333.1:0-2954 GCA_035528975.1 bacterium | reverse complement strand
CACCCACGTCGCGCCGGAGACGGCGTTGAGTAGCGCGTTCAGGATGGGCCAATCGGCGATGGCGTCCGAGCCGTCCTTCATACTTTCCGTCTCGCGGTACGGCGACGCCACCGAGCCGCCGTCGAGGTGGTCCCGGCCTATCACGAACGGCGCCCCGGCGCGGCCCGATTTCACGAGCTCGTTCATCGCCAGGCCCATCCGCGCGCGGTCGCCGTAGCCGAGCCAGCATATCCTGCTGGGCAAGCCCTGGAACGGGACCTTCTCGCGCGCGAGCTTAATCCATCGCGCGAGCGCCTCGTCTTCGGGGAACAGCCGCAGAACTTCCTCGTCGGTAGCGGCGATGTCGGCCGGGTCGCCGGAGAGCGCGGCCCACCGGAACGGCCCCTTGCCGCGGCAGAACATAGGCCGGATGTACGCCGGGACGAACCCGGGGAACGCGAACGCGTCCTCGACGCCGGCCTTCTTCGCCTGCGCGCGAATGTTGTTGCCGTAGTCGAACGTGACCGCGCCTCTCTTTTGCATCTCGAGCATGGCGTCGACGTGAACGGCGACGGTCTCGTAGGCGCGCCGCTCGTACTCGCGCGGGTCCTTCTGCCGCAGCGCGAGCGCCTCGTCGAGCGTCATGCCGTGCGGGACGTAGCCGCGGAGCATGTCGTGGGCCGACGTCTGGTCCGTGACGACGTCGGGGATTTCGCCCCGGCGCGCGAGCTCGGGGTAGACGTCGCCGGCGTTGCCCACCAGGCCTACCGACAACGGCTCGCCGGCCTTGAGCGCCTCGTCGCGCCAGCGCAGCGCCTCGTCGACGTCGGCCGTCATCCGGTCGCAGAAGCCCTGCGCGAGGCGCTTCTCGATGCGCGCCGGGTCCACCTCGACGTCGATTATCACGCCCTCGTTCATCGTGACCGAGAGCGGCTGGGCGCCGGACATGCCGCCCATGCCGGCGGTGAGCACCCACTTCCCGGCGAGCGAGCCGCCGAAGTGTTGGCGGGCGCACTCGGCGAACGTCTCGTACGTCCCCTGCAGAATCCCCTGCGTGCCGATGTAGATCCAGGAGCCCGCGGTCATCTGGCCGTACATTATCAAGCCCTTGCCCTCCAGCTCCCAGAACGTCTCCCAGTTGGCCCAGGCCGGCACGAGCAGCGAGTTGGCGATGAGGACGCGCGGCGCGTCGGCCGTGGTCTTGAAGACCCCCACCGGCTTGCCGGATTGGACGAGCAGCGTCTCGTCGTTCTCAAGACGCCGGAGCGTCTCGACTATTTTGTCGAAGGCCGACCAGCTGCGCGCGGCCTTGCCGGCGCCGCCGTAGACGACCAGCTCGTCGGGTATCTCGGCCACGTCCGGGTCGAGGTTGTTCATCAGCATCCGGAGCGCCGCCTCCTGGTGCCAGCCCTTGCACGATATCTTCGTGCCGCGCGGCGCCCGGACCGGGCGCGGCTTGCTCTCTTTCGCCATAACTACCCACTCCTTCGAAATAAGAACGCTTATCGTCTGATTATAAAAAACGTCTCGCGCCGCGGCAACAGATTTATACGAAGCGGCCGGCTTAAAGCCGGCCGCTCCTAATATATTTCTATATATTTAAGAAGCGGCGGCTTTTATAGCCGCCGCTGTCGGCCGCCGCGACGTAACGGTCACGTTCACGCCCGAGCGGCTGGAAGCTATACGCCGGGCTTGCCCGGAATGTAAATAAAAATCGATTACCCGGCACACCGACCGCGTAGGCGTTCGGTTGAAGCTCCGCTTCGACGGCGCCGGCCGGATAGTGAAGCCCCCCCAAGCCGTTCCCCTACGTCTCGCGGTAAGCCGTTTTTACTTCAAAAATAAGCACTTACGCGATGGCGGCGGCCGCCGGTTTTGCCGGGAGGCCGCCGACCTGCTATAATCTACATATGTTTAACGGTACACCCGAAGCGGAAAACAAATTCCGCGCCGCGGCGCTAACGCAACTCGGCATCGACCTCTACGATACAGGTCGGTTCGAAGCCGGCCTGGCGGCGTTCCGGCGGGCCCTGGCGCTCGAGCCGGGGCGCGTCCGCGCGCTGCGGGGGATGGCGCTCTGCCTCTCGCAGCTCGGCCGGGCGGCGGAGGGCCTCGCGTACGCGGAGAAGGCGGTCGAGCTCGCCCGCGAGCCGGGCCTCGCCTACGCCACCCTCGGCCTGGTCCTCCATCGCCTCGGCCGGGACGACGAGGCCGAGAAGGCCTTCGACCTGGGCGTCAAGAACACGCCCGACGACTACCGCGTATATTACAACTTCGCGTGCTACTGGGCCGAGCGGGGAAACGAGGCCGCGTGCCGGAATTATCTGGGATTGACGCTGGAGCTGGCGCCGGCGTCCTTCGGCGGCAACCCGGCGCAAGACCCGGACCTGGCGCGCTACTCGCGGCGGGAATGGTTCACGGAGCTTTTGGCCGCGCACAAGACGCGCGCCGCGACGTGGGAACCGGGGGATTAAAACCGAATACGACGCGTGCGAAAGGCCGGCTCGAGCCGGCCTTTTTTATGATGCGCGCCCACCGCGAAGGAGCCGGCTTATGTCCACGCGCGAACTGACCGCCGGCTTCTCGGAGCTGCGGCGTCTCGCGCGACGCGCTACCCCCCAAACGAAACGGCGGCCTTGAAGGCCGCCGCGTTTTTATCCGAAAAAGATTATTCCTATTCGCCGGCCTCGCGCCAGGTGAAGCCCCACTGCGCCGAGCCCTTCGTGGAGCGGACCGCGACGTAGTACTCGCCGCCGCCCTTGATGCGCACGAGGGCCTTGCCGTCCTCGTCCTCGACTTTAAAATTACCCGTGCCTTTCTCGTCTTCTCTTATATCGACGAGGCGGGCCCGGCCTTCGAAGCCGTCCACGCCGAAAGCGGCCAGGTACTTCCCGTCCCGCGTCACGTCGACCTCGACGACGGCCTCGGTGAAGCAGTTGAACTCTATCTCCACCATCGCCGCGTCGGTGGTAAAA
>DATKXQ010000332.1:0-5302 GCA_035528975.1 bacterium | reverse complement strand
GGCCGCGGTGGCGTTCCACGTCTTCCCCACGACCTCGCCGTCGTAAGGACACCGGACCGTTAGCTCCTCTTCCGAACGTCGCGGCAAACCGCCGACGACGTATTCCGTACCCGTCATCGCCGTACCTCCGGGATATTAAGGCAATCCGGCTCTCCGTCTCAGTATCCATTCGACGGCCAAGAACAACAACGCCGCCGGGAACGCGAACCACGCCGGCCAAAGGCCGCGGCGCCCCGCCACCGAAACGCGAGGGGCCTCCCGCACGCGCGCCGCCACGGCCCGCGCCAGCGCGTCGACGTCCCCCGCCTCGACGTACCGGCCTCCCGTCGCCCCGGCCAGAGCCCGCAATCGCTCAAGGCGCGGCTTGAAAGCGCCGTACTCCGAAGACCTCGGCGTCGCCACGATCGTCGTCTTCTCGACCTCGGCGCCGGCCGCGGCCGTCAACCTCGCCGTTATCTCGTACTTCCCGTCGGCGTCGGCCTCGATCTCGCCGGCCCACAGGCCGTCGCCCGCCGGCGCGAGCGCGATCCGCTTTACCGCCCCGCCCGGGTGGGCGTACGCCGCGACCGGCTCGGCCGCGCTTCGGCACGTTACCTCCACGACGTCGCCCCGTTCGACGACGTGGCGGCCGACCGCCAACGGCTCGGCCTGCTCGTCGTACAAAGCGAGCATCAGAGCCGCCGCCAGCCGGGAAAAGTCGTCGCCGCCGCGGCCGAGTTGCCCCCGGTAAAAGCCCCCCGCCGGGATAAGCGCCACGCGGCCCAGGCCGTAAGGCATCACCGCGAGCGCGGGCGTTCCGTCCGCCGTGCGCCACAGCGGCGTCGCGCTTTCTTTGAGGGACCCGAGCCGCCAAACGTGGGTGACCGCGGGCGGCGGCGCCGCGATCGCCGGCCCGCCCGGATACGTCGCCGCCGACAGTTCTCCACCCCCGACCTCGGCTACGTCCGACCCTGAGCGGACCGGCAGCAACCCGGCGAGCGTGCCCTTCGACAACGCCGCGGCGTCTACCGGCCGCGCGCTGACGATCACCAGAAGGCCGCCGCCCCGGGCGACGTGGCGCTCCACCGCGTCGGCTTCCGCCGGCCCCAGCCGGGCGGCGCGCGGATTGCCCAGGACGATGACGTCGGTCCCCTCCGGGGGCCGTGCCGCCGAACCCAAAACGGCGTCGCCGGCGTCGAGGCGGTAATCCACCCGGAACCCCGCGTGCGAGGCGAGCGCGCGTTTGAAGAAAGCGAAATCGGCGTCGCCCGCCATCTCCCAGTACCAGACGTACAGCGGCCTATCCAAAACCTTGACGTGGAACCACGTCTCGCCCCACCCGGGCGAAACTCGCACCCGAAAAAAGCGGTCGCCGGGCTCGTCGACCTTCGCCCTCACGACCGCCGTGCCGACGCCTGTTTTCGGCTTGATTGCGAAATCGGTTGGGGGCCCGTCCCCCTCGCCGACGTGCGCGGTCACGGTGCCGTCCCCGACCGTCGCATAGTACCCCACCCGCGCGTCGAAATCCGTCCCGGGCAATACGACCGCGGGGGCTTCCACGCCGGTCACGAACACGTTGTCCGGGGGCGGCTCGGCGGACGGCGCCATCGCGAAGCACGGCGGCAAACCCTCCGGCGCGGGCGCCCCGTCCCACGCGCCGTCGCTCAGCACCACTACGCCGGCCAACCCCTCCTCGCCGTAAAGGCCTACCAGCTCGCGGAGGGCCGCGGCCGCGTCGGTGCGCTCGCGCCCGACGCCGATTTCCCGCAACGTCTCTTCCGCCGGGATGGAATCTCCCCACGACCGGCGCGACGCGGCGAAATCGTGCACGACGCAACGGCCGCCGCCGGCCTCCACGGCTTCTCGCACCTTCTCGGCAGCCGCCAACGACGCGGCGAGACGCGTCCCCTCGGCCGCGCCCAGGTCCATCGACGCCGACGAATCTACGAGTATCGCCACCGGCGGCGCCGCCGACTTCGCCGACGTAAAATTCCAGCCCGGCCCCAACACGTATAGCAAAACCGCCGCTACAGCCGCCAGCCGCAGCGACAAGAAGGCCGCGGCTCGCCGCAGGCCGGCCGCGCGTCGGACGCGACCGAAGGCGATCCCGGCCGCGACCGCGGCGCCCGCCGCGGCCACAGCCGCCACCCACCAATAAGCCATCGGTTCGAAAGTTATACTCATACGCACGTCGAACGATTGCGGCCGAATACTTTTTTTATTATAATACGAAGACATTAGCAGGCCAAACGAATTTGACGGCCGCTCGCGCCGCGAAAGCGAGAAACTCTTCGTCGCGGGCCGGGACGCGCTCCTCTTCGGTTGGCTGCCGGGCGGCGCGGTGATATACAAGTTGGAGAAATGACGAAACCACTAACAGCCCTATTCCTCGTACCGCCGCTGGCGCCGGGCGACTTCGCGACGCAGACCGACGCGGTCCTCGCGCGGTGCGCGGGGATCTTCACTAAAACGGACTACGTCGTCCCCCCGCTGGGCCTGGCCTATTGCGCCGCCGCCGTGGAGAAGTGGGCGGGGGCCGAAGTCGACCTCATAGACGCCGTCGCCGGGAAAAACGGCGCGGACGAAATCCTGGACGTCGTCGCCGACGAACGGCCCGATATAATCTACGTCGCGGCCGGAACGTCGACGCTGTGGCGGGACCTCGCCTTCCTCGCCAAGGCCAGGGCGGCGTCGCCGGGCACGGCCACCGCGGTAATGGGGACGCACGTCACCGCGCGAGCCGACGACGGCTTCGCCGCTCCCGGCGCCGACTTCCTCATCCGCGGCGAGCCGGAGGCGACGTGCGCCGAGCTGGCGCGGGCCGTACGGGGCGACGCGGCCTACGGCGACGTGGCGGGATTGAGTTGGCGCGACGACGGCCGAACCGTCCACAATCCGCCCCGGCCGCTGATAGCCGACCTGGATACCCTGCCGCACCCGGCGAGGCGGTTCTTCCGGCCCTACGGCTACGACCCGCCCTTCATGCGCCACGGCCGCTTCGACATAATCATAACGTCGCGGGGTTGCCCCTATCCGTGCAACTACTGTTCGACGGGCGCGTACTACGGCCGCAAGATAAGGTTCCGCTCCAACGACGACGTAGTAGCGGAGCTGCGCGAAATGGTGGAGGGGGAGGGCGTTCGCCAGGTCGGCTTCTGGGACGATACCTTCACCATCGGCAAGCGGCGGGTCATCGAGCTGTGCGAGCTCATCGCGGCCTCGGGCCTCGACTTCTCCTGGATGTGCATGTCGCGGGTCGACACCGTGGACGACGATATCCTGGCCGCCCTCAAACGCGGCGGCTGCTACCTCGTCATCTACGGCGTCGAGTCGGGGGCGCAGCGGGTACTCGAGCAGATGGGCAAGATGACGACCGTGGAGCAGGCGCGACGGGCGTTCGAGGCCACGGCCCGCGCGGGCCTGGAGGCGGCGGCCTTCTTCATGTTCGGAAACGTCGGCGAGCGGGAAGATGATATGCGCGCGACCATCGACCTCGCGAAAGAGCTCCCCGCGTCGTTCGCCTCTTTCAACATCGCGACGCCCTACCCGGGCACCGCGTTCTACGACCAGGTCAAGGAAGAGCTGGGCGAGGAGTTCGAAGGGTACGACGCCCGGCGCCCGGTCTACGGCGACGCGGCCTTGCTCGAACGTTACATAAAAAAAGGTTACCGCGAGTTTTACCTGCGGCCGACGTACGTGTGGCGGCGCTTCCGACGGCTCCGCTCCGCGAGCGACTTCGGGCGGGCCGCGAAGGCGGGCCTGGACGTGCTGGGCCGCTACGTTCTGGGGAGGAGCTAATGGGTCACGCCAACGACGCCCTGGGCGAACATCACTGGACGGAGAGGCCGGCCTGCGGCCACGGCGATTGCACGTCGCCGGCCTTGAGCTACTCCCGCTATTGTTGGGCCCACCTCCCCGACCAGGCGGCATATCTACAGGAAATTCGGCAGCGAGCGGCCTCCCTCCACGGCTTCGCGGGCCTCAACCTCCAAACCGTCAAATTGAACGGCGTCGCGGGGCCCCGGACGAACTTCGACGGCGCGAACCTCCAGGGGGCCGACTTCACGGGGGGCGATTTCACGGCCTCCGACTTCCACGGCGCCGAGCTGGAGGGAGCGACGTTCCGCGGCGCGACGCTGCCCCACGCCGACTTCACAGACGCCGACCTGTCCTTCGCCAACCTGCGAGGGGCGGACCTCTCGCACGCCGACTTCAACTACGCGACCTGCGCGCACAGCGACCTGTCGGGAACGAAACTGGCGCGGGGGCGCTTCGAGGAGACCGACCTGGGCGGCGCGACCCTCCGCGACGCGGACTTGCAGGGGGCCACCTTCCGCCGCGCCGCGTTCTTGCGGACCGATTTCACGGATGCGATACTGGCCGGCACCCGCTTCGAGAATTGCGACTTCGGCGGCGCGGACCTCCGCCGCGCGGACCTGTACGGCGCCATCTTCCCCGCGAGCGACCTGGGGCGGGCCGTGCTCCCCGACAACCTTAAAATCGAAACCGATCGCCCGGGTAAATACCAGGAAGCGGCCGAGGTTTACGCGGCGCTCAAATTGAATTTCCGACACCACGGCCGGTCCGGCCCGGCCGAAACCGCGTTCTACCGCGAGATGGTGGCCCGCCGGCGGGCCCGCCTCGAGAGCCGAAAGACGTGGCGGCCCTGGGCGCTGGTGCGCCACGCGCTGGAGTATATCTTCTTCGACCTCTACGCCGGTTACGGCACCAAACCGTGGCGCGTGGCGTACGCCCTCGTTCTGGTGTGGCTCGGCTTCGCGGCCTACTATTACCTGCTGCCGTTCTTGGGCGGCATGGACGTCGGCATAACCAGTTATATCGACCCGGGCGGGAGCGTGGCGCCGCTGGCGGACCTGAGCTGGCTCAGCTTCAAACGGAGTCTTTACTTCTCTTTCGTAACGCTCACCAAACTCAGCTTCACCGCGTACGAGCCCTACGGCTGGGCCAAAGTGGCCGCCGGCCTCGAGGGTTCCTTTGCGATCGTGTCGTACACGGTCCTGCTGGTGACCATCGCGCGCAAGATCTGGCGCTGACGACCGGCGGGAAGCGCGACGCCTCGGGCCGCCGGGGCCGCGGCAACGCATCTATGTTATAATTTAATGATGCGGGGACTATTATGAAAGTCGCGATGGTATTTCCGCCGTGGACGCCCAAGGAGGTGTTCACGGGCAACTTGGGCATGTTCGTGGGCGGCCGGTGGCACCCGCTCGGCATCCTATCCGTGGCGGCGGCGCTCCGCGAAGCGGGCCACGACGTCCGCGTCTTCGACGGCGGCCTGATGACCGGGGACGAGATGATGCCG
>DATKXQ010000331.1:0-2086 GCA_035528975.1 bacterium | reverse complement strand
TACTTGGACTTCAGCGCGTCGTTTCCCCGAACGTTGACGTAGTTCATGCCGACTTCCGCGGCGTACGGCGGCACGTCCTTGTCGGGGTTCTCGTCGACCGTTATGCCTACTATGGTAAGGCCCTGGTCGCCGTACTTCTTCTGCAGCTCGATGAGGTGCGGGATCTCCATCTTGCACGGGCCGCACCACGTCGCCCAGAAGTCGAGCACGAGCACGCGGCCCTTGTAGTCGTCGACGTTAAAGGCGGACGCGTCCATCAACGCGAAACCCTCGGGGACCTCGGCCGCGGCCGGCGTCTCGCCCGGGGGCGCGGGCGCCTCGGTTTTAGTTTTGCATCCCCAGAACAGGAACAGGGAGGCCGCTACCAACAACGGCCAAACCGCGAGATTGCGGAGCATATGTTCCTCCTTTTTTAATCGTAATTTTAACACAAAGCGGCAGGCCGTGTAAACGGTTTTAAAAAAGGGACGGCCGCCGCCGTCCCTCGAAAAAAGCACCCGCGCCGTTATCCCGACGCCGATATTTTTACATTATTGAAAATCACCTTCGCCCGGGCGGGCGAGAGCGTTACGCCGGCCGCCAACCGGCCGAGCAGCCGGCCGAGACGGGCCTCGATATCGTCGGTACCTAACTCTTTCTCTTCACCGCAAACACGGGCCGTCGAAACGTTCTCTTTACCGGCATCCTCCTGCTTCGAGCTGGGGATTACGGGCGAAACCTTTAAGGGCATCTCGAACCTCCGCGGTAATAACGCTACCTCCTCCGGCCGAAGTACGTAAATTATTTATGAATGCCATGCCTATTATTGGTATAATCGTCACGCGAATTGTTACAGCCATACGGCTTTAGGCCGCGCGTCCGGGAGATACGTAATGCTTTACGACGACCTGCTTGCCAAAATCGAAAACCGCGAAGCCCGCGCCGGCGTAGTGGGCTTGGGCTACGTGGGCCTGCCGCTGGCGATGGCGTACGTCGACGCCGGCTACCGCGTTCTCGGCTACGACGTAGACCCCGTCAAAGCCGAAGAGCTGAAAGCGGGCCGCTCGTACATAGGCGACGTCGCCGACGAGCAGGTGGCCGCCGCGGCCGCGGCCGGCGCGTTCGAGGTAACCACGGACGCGTCCCGCCTCGCCGAACCGGACGTCGTCGCCGTTTGCGTGCCCACGCCGCTCACCGCCGCCAAGGAACCGGACATGTCCTTCCTCGACGACACGGCGGAGACGCTGGCGCGCCGATTACGGCCGGGACAGCTCGTCATCGTGGAATCGACGGTATACCCCGGCGCCACGCGCGAGGCCGTTCTGCCGCGTCTCGAGAAAAGCGGCCTCGCGGCCGGCCGCGATTTCTGGCTCGCCTTCTCGCCGGAGCGCGTCGACCCCGGCAACAAGGCGTTCCAGTTTAAGGAGATACCCACCGTCGTCGGCGGGACCGACGAGGCCTCGGGCCGCCTCGCCGCCGCGTTCTACAAGCCGGTGGTCCAGGAGGTTATAAAGGTTTCCTCGGCCGAGGTCGCCGAGATGTCCAAGCTCCTCGAAAACACCTACCGCGCCGTGAACATCGCCCTCGTCAACGAGCTCAAGGTCATATGCGACAAGATGGAGCTGGACGTCTTCGAGGTCATCGAGGCCGCGGCCACCAAGCCCTACGGCTTCCAGGAATTCACCCCCGGCCCGGGCGTCGGCGGCCACTGCATACCGCTCGACCCTTATTACCTCGCCTGGCGCGCGCGGGCGGTGGGCCACGAGAGCCGCTTCGTCGAATTGGCCGGCCAGGTAAACGACGAAATGCCGGCCTACGCCGTAGCCCGCCTCGAGGAGGCGCTACGCGCTCGCGGCCGCGCCGACCTCGCCGGCGCCCGCGTGCTCGTGTTGGGCGTGGCGTACAAGGCCAACGTCGACGACCTCCGCGAGTCTCCGGCCCTCGTCGTCATCGAGCTGCTGCGGCGGGGAGGGGCCGACGTCGCGTACCACGACCCCTACGCGCCCGCCCTGCCCAAGACCCGCAAGTACGATTTCGGCCTGACGTCGGCGCCCCTCGACGCCGGCTCGCTAAAGACGTACGATGCCGTCGTCATCATCACGGACCA
>DATKXQ010000330.1:0-6580 GCA_035528975.1 bacterium | reverse complement strand
ACGGTATCTTCGGATGAGAGGGTTTTCGTCACGGAGGATTATAACCACCGCGTACAGTATTTCTCCAAGGACGGCTCTTTTCTCGGCACATGGGGTGCGCTGGGAAGGGGCAACGGCGAGTTCAACCAACCCTGGGGTATAGCCGCCGCCAATTCCGGGAAAAGCGTCTACGTGGCGGACAAGTGGAACGACCGCGTCCAATACTTCAAGCGCGTCGAAGACGCCGTCGCGCCCAGCTCGCTGGGAAGCGTTAAGGCGCTGTTCCACTAGCGAATGAAACCCGCGTACGGCGCGCCGGCCATCCCAGGCCGAAACGGCCTTAGACGGCTCCCCGGCTTAGGCCCATCTTTAAACCGGACCCTGAAACAGGTCTGCGAGCAAGGAAGAGGTATGAGGCAAACAATCGCGTTTATAGCCGTTTTAGCTTTTTCGGCCGCGGCAGCTACGGCCGATTTTACCTTCGTCGGCAAATGGGGCACCTACGGCGGCGCCCCCGGCGAGTTCAAAGCGCCCACCGGCGTGGCCGTGGCGCCGAACGGCCGCGTTTACGTCGCCGACGAATTCAACCATCGCGTACAATACTTCAACGCCGCCGGCAGCTTCCTGGGCCAATGGGGTTCGCGCGGCGTCGGCAACGGCCAATTCGTTTACCCGCCGGACGCGGCGGTGGCTCCCAACGGCCGCGTCTACGTCGTCGATTTCGATAATAGCCGCGTACAATATTTCACCGCCTCCGGTTCGTTCCTGGGCAAATGGGGCTCGGCGGGATATGCCGACGGCCAATTTAAAAACCCCCACAGCATAGCCGTGGCGCCGAACGGCCGCGTCTACGTCGCGGACACGTACAACCACCGCGTCCAGTACTTCACCGCCGCCGGAAGCTTCCTGGGCAAGTGGGGTTTTAAAGGGGCCGGCGACGGCCAGTTCAACCAGCCGATGGGCATCGCCGTATCGCCGCACGGCAACGTCTACGTCACCGACGAGCTGAATAACCGCGTCCAGTACTTCGCCGCCGACGGCACGTTCCGGGGCGCCTGGGGCGTGAAAGGGTACGGCTACGGCCAGTTCGAATACCCGATGGCGGTGGCGGCCGGCGCCGACTACCGCATCTACGTCACCGACTACTCGTGGCACCAGGTCCAGTACTTCACGGCTGCGGGGAGCTACCTCGGCCGCTGGGGCAACCAGGGGACGGCGGACGGCGATTTCAACTTCCCCGACGGCGTCGCCGTGTCGCCGACGGCCACGACCGTTTACGTGGCCGATACCGGCAACAACCGCATCCAATACTTCAAGCGCGTCGAGCCGAGCGTCTCGCCGACGTCGCTGGGGCGCGTGAAAGCGCTGTTTAGATAGCATGAAAAAATCCTTCGAGCTCTTCGTCGCGCGGCGCTACCTCACCGCCAGGGGGAAGGATACCTTCCTCTCGGTCATTACGCTTATCTCCATCGGCGGCGTGGCGGTAGGCGTGATGGCGCTCGTCGTCGTGCTGAGCGTGATGAACGGCTTCGAGATCGACCTCCGCGAGAAGATCCTCGGCACGACCGCCCATATCACGGTCCTCCACATAGGCCGCGAGGGCATCACGGACTACGGCGCCGTCGCGGCCGAGGTCGAGCGGCTCGAGGGGGTCGAGGCCGTGGCCCCCTTCGTCTACGTCGAGGGCATCCTGTCCTCCAAGCACGATTCCATCGGCGCCGTCATACGCGGCGTCGACATGGAAAGCCACCGCAAGATTTCCACCATCGAGGACAAAATAATCGACGGCACGATGGACTTCGACGCCGCGAAGGACTCGGGCCTCGAGCCGAAGCTCGGCGGCTACGTCCCGCCCCGGGACGGCATCGTACTCGGCGTCGAGCTCGCGCGCAACCTGGGCGTCGACCTGAACGATACCGTGACGCTCATCTCTCCTCAAGTTATCTGGAACCCGCTCGCGCCGGTTCCGCCCAAGATGAAAAACTTCCGCGTCGTCGGAATCTTCGACGTCGGCATGTTCGAGTTCGACTCGTCGCTGGCCTACATAGATCTGAAAACCGCCCAGGAGTTCCTCGGCATACCCGGGAAAGTCAACGGCCTGGAAGTAAACGTCGCCGACGTCTTCGCGGCGCCCGAGGTCTCCGCCCGCATCAACGAGGCCGTCGGCCTGCCCTACTTCGCCCGCGACTGGACCGTTACCCACGAGCAGCTTTGGACCATGCTCGCGCTCGAGCGCCACACGATGTTCATAATACTCTCCCTCATCGTCCTGGTCGCGGCCTTCAATATCCTGTCCACCCTCATCATGATAGTCATCGAGAAGACGGGCGAGATCGGCATCATGAAGGCCATGGGTGCCACGAACGGCGCGGTGGTCCGCATTTTCGTATTGAAGGGGCTTATCATCGGCGCCGTGGGGACGACGCTGGGTCTGGCCGCGGGCCTCGGCCTGTGCGCCATTCTCAAGAAATACCAGTTCATCAAACTCCCCGCGGAAGTGTACGCCATGCGCGTGCTCCCGGTCGTCGTCCAACCGACCGACGTCGTCGCAATCTGCCTCGTCGCCCTCGCCATAAGCGTGGCGGCTACGATATACCCCGCCTGGCGCGCCGCACGCCTCGAGCCGGTGGAGGCGATTCAACATGAATGACGTAATCGTCGCCCGGGGCCTCCACAAATATTACGAGAGCGGCGACCAGACGCTAAAAATCCTCGTCGGCCTGGACCTCGACGTCGCGGCCGGCGATACCGTCGCCGTAGTCGGCGAATCGGGCGCCGGCAAGACGACGCTGCTCAACCTCCTGGGCGGCCTGGACAAGCCGACCGCGGGCCGGGTCCTGGTAGAGGGGACGGAAATTTTCAAAATGAAAGACGGCCCGCGCGCGCGTTTTCGCAACCGCCGCGTCGGCTACGTCTTCCAATTCCACCACCTCTTGCCCGAGTTCAACGCCCTGGAGAACGTCATTATCCCCCTCCTCATAGCGAGGATGGAAACCGGCGAGGCCGAGCGCCGCGCGCGCACGTACCTGGCCGCGGTGGGCGTCCGCGACCGCGAGAGCCACCGGCCCGCCAAGCTTTCGGGCGGCGAGCGCCAACGAGTCGCCGTCGCGCGGGCCCTCGCCGCCGAGCCGGCCGTTATCCTCGCGGACGAGCCCTCGGGCAACCTGGACGAACGAACGGCGGAAAGCCTGCACGACCTCCTCTTCGAGCTGAACGCGTCGCTGGGGCAAACGTTCGTAATCGTTACCCACAACCGCGCCCTCGCGGGCCGCTGTTCCCGGACGCTAACCCTCGAAGGCGGCACGTTGCGCGAGGACGCGGCTCGCTAAAACTTGCGGCCTCTTATTAATAATGTTATAATTACTAAAGTAAGAAAGTTCCCGTAAAAATATAGACGGCGAAGATACAAAGTCATGTTAGATAAATTTACCGCCCGGGCCCGGAAAGTAGTGCTCATCGCGCGCGAAGAGGCGACGCGCCTTCACCACGACGCCGTGGGCACCGAACATATCCTGCTGGGCCTCATCCGCGAGGGCGAGGGCGGCGCGGCGATAGTCCTCCGCAAATTCGGCCTTTCCCTCGAGATGGTCCGACGCCAGGTCGAAAAGCTCGTACCTCCCGGCGGCGGCATGCGCACCGTAGGCGACATCCCCTTCACCGCCCGCGCCAAATCCGTCATAGGCCACGCCGTCGAGGAATCGGGCCTCCTCAATCACAACTACGTCGGCACCGAGCACCTCCTGCTGGGGATAATCCGCGAGACCGAGAGCGTCGCGGTCAAGGTCCTCACTCACCTCAACGTCGACCCCGACGACCTTCGGCTGGAAGTGATATCGAACCTGGGGAGCGGCGAAAAGACGCCCCGCGGCCGGCGGCGCAAATCGAAGACGCCGGTGCTCGACGAATTCGGCCGCGACCTGACGGCGCTGGCCCGCAACGGCGAGCTCGACCCGGTAATAGGCCGGGAGGACGAAGTCGAACGCGTGATCCAGATCCTCAGCCGCCGCAAAAAGAACAACCCCGTTCTCATCGGCGAACCCGGCGTCGGGAAGACGGCCATCGTCGAAGGGCTCGCCCAAAGCATCGTCGATAATAACGTTCCCGAAGCGCTGACCGGCAAACGCCTGCTGACGCTGGACCTCTCCGCCGTCGTAGCGGGAACCAAATACCGCGGCCAGTTCGAGGAACGGATGCGGATGATCGTCGAGGAGATACGCAAGAACGAGGACGTTATCATCTTCATCGACGAGCTGCATACCATAGTGGGCGCCGGCGCCGCGGAAGGCGCCATCGACGCGTCGAACATGCTCAAACCGCCGCTGGCGCGCGGCGAACTCCAGTGCATCGGCGCGACGACGCTCTCCGAATACCGCAAACACGTGGAGAAAGACGGCGCGCTCGAGCGCCGCTTCCAGACGATAATGGTCGACGCCCCTTCGGTCGAGGAAACGATCGAAATCATACAGGGGTTGAAGGACCGGTACGAGGAGCACCACCACGTAACGATCAACGAAGATGCCATCGTCGCGGCCGCCCGGCTCGCCGACCGGTACATCTCCGACCGCTACCTGCCCGACAAAGCCATCGACGTCATCGACGAAGGTTGTGCCATGGTCCGGCTGCGCCACTCGACGCTGCCGCCCGACATCCGCGACCTCGAGGCCAAGATGACGGAGATGCGCGCCGAGAAAGAAGCCGCCATCGAACGCCAGGAGTTCGAAACCGCCGCCCGCTACCGCGACCGCGAGCGCGAATACCGGCTTAAAGTGGAGGAGGCCAAGGAGCGGTGGCGCGCCCTCACCGAACAGGAAGAGAACGTGTTGACGGTCGACGACGTGGCGTATATCGTTTCCAAGACGACCGGGATACCGGTGGACCGCCTGGAGCAGGAAGAGTTCGAGAAGCTGCTGCGCATGGAGGACGACCTTCACAAACGCGTCATAGGCCAGGACGAGGCCATAGGCGTCGTGACCCGCGCCATACGGCGCAGCCGGCTGGGCGTCAAAGACTTGAAACGGCCCATAGGCTCCTTCATCTTCCTCGGCCCCACCGGCGTCGGCAAGACCGAACTCGCCAAGGCGCTCGCCGAATTCCTGTTCGAGGACGAGGACGCCATCATCCGCGTCGACATGTCGGAGTACATGGAGAAGCACAACGTGTCGCGGCTCGTCGGCGCGCCGCCGGGTTACGTCGGCTACGAGGAGGGCGGCCAACTAACGGAGCGCGTCCGGCGCAAACCCTATTCCGTCATACTCCTGGACGAGATCGAGAAGGCCCACCCGGACGTTTTCAACGTTCTGTTGCAAGTTATGGAGGATGGCCGCCTTACCGACAACATAGGCCGGACCGTCGATTTCCGCAATATCGTCCTCATCATGACGTCGAACCTCGGCGCCCGCCAGATAAAGGACGGCGGCGGCATCGGCTTCGGCGCCGCGCCCGGCGAGGCGACGTACGGCGAGATTAAACAAACCGTCATGACCGAAGTCAAAAAGCTCTTCAATCCGGAATTCCTGAACCGCGTAGACGAGGTCATCGTATTCCATCCCCTCGATAAGAAGCACCTCCGCGCCATCGTGACGCTGATGATCGACGAGCTCAAGCAACGGATCGAGGAACACCTGCTGGAGCTCTACTTCACGGATGACGCGAGCGAATTCCTTATGGAGAAAGGATACGACCCGACCTTCGGCGCCCGGCCGCTCCGCCGCACGATACAGAAGTACGTCGAAGACCCCCTGGTAGAGAAATTGCTTCGGGAAGACGTCCACCCGGGCGATACCGTAGCGATAGAGGTCGACGTCGGTAAAGACCGACTCTCGTTCGAGGTCGTTAAGAGCCTCACCGGCGCCGAGCAGAGTTAACTCACTCCCCCTGCCCCGTTCCCGGGGCGCTTACCGGACGCCCTACAAGTCCGGGATTGACCCCGATGCGCAACTCGAAAACGCCGGGGGAAATCCCCGTGAGGGCGCCTTTTAAACTGGAGGGATTATGGCCGACGATAAAAAGAAGAAACCCGAACCGGAAGAGGGCCTGGTTCAACCCGAGATGTCGGACGACGTAGCCGACGGGACTTATGCCAACGTCGCGCAGGTGGTATTCTCGCCGGCCGAGTTCGTGTTCGACTTCGGCCGCGCGGTTCCGGGGCGGCGCGGTTTCAAAATCATAAGCCGAATCATCACCACGCCCTTGCATGCCAAACAAATCCTCATGACGCTCTCCGAAAACGTCTCCCGCTTCGAGGAGCAATTCGGCGAAATCAAACTGCCCCAAAGACCCGCGCCGGGCCACCTGGAGAACTTCAAGCAATAAGATGGTCAAGCGGCCCAACCTCTTCGTCCCCGGGAAAACGGAGTACGTTAAAAACAAGGCCGGCCGGCCGCCGGGCGAGTGCATCCTCTGCGACATCGCCCGCGGCTCCGGAAAAGTCGTAAATCTCGAAATCGCCCGCGACGGCGCCTTCATCATCAGCCTCAATCTCTACCCCTACAACCCCGGCCACGTGATGATCTTCCCCGCGCGCCACGTCGAGGACCCCCGCGAGCTCGACGCCGAAGAGCACGCGCACCTCGCCCGACTCCAGAACCTGACCCTCGACGTC
>DATKXQ010000329.1:0-6192 GCA_035528975.1 bacterium | reverse complement strand
CGGCATGAACATCAAGGGAGCGCGCGGCATCCTCATCAACGTTACGGGCGGCTCCGACATGTCGCTCCACGAAATCAACGAGGCGGTCGGCATCGTCAACGAGGTCGCCGACGAAGACGCGAATATCATCGTCGGCGCGGTGGTAGAGGACGGCCTGGAGGAATTCCGCATAACCGTAATCGCCACCGGGTTCGAAGCGCCGGCTCTGGTCGAGGCCGGCGTTTTCGGCGACGCCCGGGTCCCGGCGTCGATGGTCCACGCGGCGCTGCTCCCGCCGGCGCCCCCCGAGGGGACTTCCATCGATTTCGACGAGGCTCTTTTAGATTCCGAATTCGACATCCCGGCCTTCATCCGCCAGCGGGCCCGGATCGACGACATGAAAAATTAGGACCGAAGAGGGTTAAAAAAAGCCCCGGCCTCGAGCCGGGGCTTTTTTCGCCGGGACGTAGTTTAACGCGTATGCGCCTTATTCCTCAGGATGGTTTTGTAGTCGATGCCGGCGGCGATTATGGCCTCGCCCCAGGACCCGAAACGCCGAAAGGCGGCCGAGAAGAGGCTGGGGTCGTGCCGTTGCATGTAGCCGCTCGCCAGCTTCCCGCCGGAGCGGTGCCGTTTTTTGATCTCGTCGATAATGCGCTCGGGCGTCCACTTCCGGTTTTTGAAGCTCTTCTTGATAAGCTCCTCGGGCAGGCCGGCGGCGCGGAGCGCGTTTTGCCAATTCCCAAATCGGCGATAAGCCGCCGAATAGAGGAGGAGGTTCTCCTTCGTCATGTTGCCGTAGGATAAGCGGTCCGGCGGCAGCTCGCGTATCATCTTGATTATCTTTTCCCGGGTCCAGGAAGTGTAACGGGTTCCGGCCGCTTTGTTAACCTCGTCGTAATCGTAACCGGTGGCTTCCAGCGCTTTGCGCCACGAGCCGTACTCGCGGCGGGCGGCGGAGTGGAGAGCGACGTTGTTCTTATAAACGTACCAGAGTTTGTCGAACGGGACTTTTTTTATCTCCTCGAGTACGCGGGCCCGGTTCCACTTCGTGATCTTCTTGACCGCCTCGCGCCGGCTCTCCTTCTTTATGGCGTCGTAGTCTATGGCGGCGGCCTTTACCGCGTCGCCCCAGCTCTTGTAGTAGCGCAACGCGGCGCTGTACAGCGCCGAATATTTACGCGATACGTTTTTAACCGTGAGGCGAACGCCCTTATCGCCAAGCTGTTTTATTTCGGCTGCTATCTTCTCGCGGTTCCAACGGCTCTTCTTCGGAGACATAGGCTATCCAGATCCTCCTGAAATTTAACGTGCCCAGTTCAGGGTAGCGTCTCGGGAATAATTAATATTATTTCGGCGCCGGCCGGGGGGGCGCCCAGAACCAGCTCGCCCCCCAGGGAAGCGGCGAGGGCGCGGGATGCGGGCAGGCCCAGGCCCGAACCTTCGGCCTTCGTGGAATAAAACGGCGCGAAGGCGCGGGAGGGCTCGGCGAACCCCGGGCCGTCGTCCCGCACCGAAATGACCATCCGGCCGTTTGTGACCCCGGCGGTTACCGTGACGCGACTGGCGCCGACTTCGAAAGAATTTAGTAAAACGTTCAAAAGAGCTTGTTTCAAAAGGTCGCCGTCGGTCCGGACGACGACGTCGGTTATTTCCTGGAAATCTAATTCCACGTTGTTCTTGGCCGCGACCGGCGTAATGAAAGTCGCCAGTTCGCGCAATAGGCGGCCGAGGTCCAGCTCGCGGAGTTTGGCCTCCTGGGGGCGCGCGAAACGCAGGAAAGCCGTCAACAAGTCGTCGAGCCGTCGGATTTCTTTGAGGGCCGCCGCCAATCTATCCGCCCCCGGGCCGTCGCCGATTTCCCGCGAGAGCAGGTTTAAGTTGACCGAAAGCGCGTTCAGCGGATTACGGATTTCATGGGCGAGGGAGTTAATTAGAGTGTAGAGTTCGTCGCACTGCGGCGGGGCGTCGGCGACGGGGCGCCCGGCCCCTTCGGCCTCGCTCGGCGGAACGCTGGTTGCCGCAACCGCTCGTTTTTTGCTTCGCGTCAAGGTGTGGAGTCCGGGGGTACGGGCCGCGGTCGCTTTTGTTTTCAACGCCTGCGTTGCGACCGGACGAGTTTCGCGGCCAGGTTTACGGCGTTCCTCAAGCTGTCGATTTTCGCGACGCCGCGGCCGGCTATGTCGAAGGCCGCGCCGTGGCCGACCGAGGTCCTCACGAAAGGAAGGCCCAGCGTGATGTTGACCGTTTTATGGGGCATGAGGACTTTCAAGGGTACCAGCCCCTGGTCGTGGTACGCCGCTACGACGCCGTCGTACTTCTTTGCGAGATGGGCCAGGAATGCCGCTTCGGCGCTCACGGGCCCTTCGACGTCCATCCCCCGCGACCGGCAAGCCCCGACGGCGGGCGCGATCTCGTTCAATTCCTCGGTCCCCAAAAGCCCCTCTTCGCCGGCGTGAGGGTTCAGGCCGGTTACTACGATGCGCGGGTTCTTTATGCCGACGGAGCGCATGAAACCGTCGAACAGGGAAACGGTCCGGATAACCCGGGCCAGTTTAACCTTGGAGTGAATTTTTCTTACGGGCAGGTGCGCCGTAACCAGCGCTACGCGCCAGGGTTCGCCGACGAAACACATGGCGTATTTGGAGGTGTTGGTCCGCGCGGCGAAGTAGTCGGTATGGCCGGTGAAGAAGTAGCCCGCTTCGTTAATAGCGCGTTTCGATATGGGCGCGGTCACGACGGCATCTACCTCGTGGAGCATGACGAGGTCGGTGGCTTTTTCGACGAAGGCCATAGCCGCGCGGCCGGTTCGGGCGTTGGGGTGCCCGGGTTCCAGGTCTTTCAGGCCGCCGACTTTCAACGACGCGATATTGGCGGTCTCGGGGTCGAACTTCTCGCGGCTGGGCCTCGTTATTACGTTCAGGTCGCCGATGTCCAGTTTGAGTTTTGCGGCGGTGTCTTGGAGTAGCTGCTTTTCGCCCGCGACGACTATCGTAACGCCTTTTCTCCGGGAGCCGGCGAGGTACTTGGCGACTATTTCCGGGCCGATGCCGGCCGGGTCTCCCATGGTCAAAGCGACGACAGGTTGTTCCTTGGGTCCGATGGAATTTCCTTCCGTGGGCGTAGCGAAAGGGCGTGGGCGTCCGGTCGCTAAGCGTCGTCTAACGCTTTTTTCGCGATTTCTACCAGGGCGCGCAGGGATTCCGGAGAACGCGCCGCGGCCTCGGCCAGCATCCGCCGGTCGAGCTCGACTCCTGCCTTTTTAAGGCCGCGCATGAAGCGGTTGTAAGGGAGGTCGAAAGGACGAACCGCGGCGTTGATGCGGGTTATCCACAACCGTCTCAGAAGACGGCGGCGGCGCCGCCGGTCCGCGTACGCGTGTTGGCGAGCTTTGAATGTAGCGTTGCGGGCTGTGCGGTATAGGTTTTTACGCGCGCCGCGGAAGCCCTTAGCGGTCGTTAGTACCTTTTTTCTTCGACGCCGCCGTTGGGGCGCGTTTGTAGCTCTAACCATACGGATCTTTCTCGCGGATTAGGTGGGTTAACGTTTTCGCCGGGAGTAGGGCAGGAGAACGGCTACCCCTTTTCGGTCGACCGGCGACACGAGAGTCTTGCGCCGGAGGCGCCGCCGGCGCCGCGGCGATTTATTCGTCATGAGGTGGCCGCTGTACGAGCGGTACCGTAGTATCTTACCTCGCGCTGTTCTCCGTAGGCGCTTCGCGGCGCCCCGGTTGGTCTTCATCTTTGGCATCTCGTAACCCTTCGGCCCCGGGCCCGGCGCCGGTCTTGCTCGTCGGCGACTTTTTCGCGGGCCCGAGCAACATCGTCATATGCCTGCCCTCGAGGGTGGGCGGATTCTCGACCGTGGCGTAGCCGTCCAGGAGCCCTACGATGCGGTCGAGCAACGCCCGGCCGCGTTCGGAGTGCGAGACCTCGCGCCCTCGGAAAACGACCGTAACTTTAACGCGGTTTTTTTGCTCGAGGAACTTTTTAATGTGGCTTATCTTAAATTCTATATCGTGGGCTTCGATTTTTGCACTTATTTTGATTTCTTTTACCAGGCCGCCGGTTTGCCCTTTACGCGCTTCTTTTTGCCGCTTGCGCTGTTCGTAAAGGTACTTGCCGAAATCCATTATCCTACAAACCGGCGGTCTTGCCGTGGGGGCTACTTCGACGAGGTCTAGTCCCTTTTCCTCGGCCTGGGCGAGCGCTTGCTTCGTCGGCACGACACCGACCTGGCCCCCCTCTTCATCTATTAGGCGAACTTCCGGGACACGTATCCGCCGGTTCACCCGGGCCCGCTTTTCTACGATATCGAGCTACCTCCTCGTTAGTCGTGGTTCGTTCGCAATTGAATTGCCGCGTTATATAGCATACTTTAGCGCGTTTGTAAAGATAATTTTCGTTCCGCCTTCGCCGAAGCCGGCCCGGGCCGTTCCGCCTCGGGCCCGAGGGCAAAAAAACCGGCCGACTCGACTACCGGCCGTAGGGCATCAACTACCGACGGCGTAACCTCGAAACCATCCAAACGAATAATACGACAAACGCAAGTTATTTGCAAGTGTTTTTTATGGGTATTTTACCGCGGCCTAATCGCGCGGCGTACCCGGAGCGAACGGGGCCTGCGTTGCGGGGCCGTAAGCTGCGGCCCGTCGGCGCGGCCCGGAACGTCCGCGCCGCCGTCCTTGCGACCGATTACTAAATATGGTAGATTAACGCCGTGAGATCGCCGTTCGTATTCGGCCGCTTAGGACGTACGTACCGCAACGTCGTACGGTTCCGCCGGATCCTCGAGGTCCTGCCGGCCGAGGGCTTCGGTTACGTCGTCGTGCGGATGAACTTGCACAAATTGATAAGGTTCCCGAAACGGCTCGGCGCTGGTGTTCGTGGCCGGCGTGGGGCCGCGGATATACGGTTACCCGGTACTGGGCGTCGTCGGCTTCGTCGTTGCCGGCGTGTTGGGGCTGTCGCCGGCTGTCGCGATGTCGCGGTCCGGCCGCCTGTAACGTACGGTAACGGGTCCCGTTTAATTACGGCGAGGGTTGGATATCATGAAAATTAACGTTTCTCGGATGCTTATGTGGTTTTGCCTCGGCGCGCTGGCGTTCGCCGGGGCGGCCTGTAAGCGAAAGGAGCCGGTTGATGTGAGCCCGCCCGAAGAACGCGAGGTCCCGGGGGGGGAGGAAAGGCCGGCCGCGACGCCGGACGAACGCGAACTTATGCGGATAGCCTGGGAGACGCTGCGGCTGGCGGTGGAGGAAGGGCGGACGTACGAGCCGCCGCGGCCCGCGTCGGCCGGCCTGCTCGAGGAACGCGGCGTATTCGTGACGTTGAAGAAGCGCGGCGAGTTGCGCGGCTGTATCGGCTACGTCCTGCCGACGAAACCGCTCTATCTGGCCGTCCGCGACATGGCGATAAATTCGGCCCTCCGCGACCCGCGCTTCCCGCCGGTGACGCCGGACGAGCTTCCCGCGCTCCACGTCGAGATATCGGTGATGACGTCCCTGCAACCGGTCGCGGACCCGAACGAAATCGTCGTCGGCGAGGACGGCCTGGTGATAGAGGCGCGAGGCCGCAGCGGCCTGTTGCTGCCCCAGGTGGCGCCGGAACAGGGCTGGGACCGCGAGCGATTCCTCGAGGGCGTGTGCGTGAAGGCCGGCCTGCCGCCGGACGCCTATACGTGGGAGGACGCCAAGCTCCAGAAGTTCCAGGCGCACATCTTCGGCGGCCCGTACGTCGAGCCGCCGGCGTAATACGCCTGTCTTTTTACCGTATAAAAAAAGGAGCAGCGCGATGAAGAAAGCGTTACTTCTACTTATACTTTTCGCCGCCGCCGCGTGGGCGGGCCAGCCGTTCACCATCCTCTTCTTCAACGACTTCCACGGTCACCTCGAGCCGTTCGAAGTGCCGGGGACGGAAGGAGAGGTAGGCGGCCTGGCGCGCCTCGCCGGCCTGGCCGACGCCGTCCGCGCCGGGAACGAGGCCGCCGGCGTGCCGACGTTCCTCCTGGTCGCCGGCGACGTGCTGCAGGGGACGCCGTACTCGACGGTCTATCGCGGCGAGGTCGAGTTCTCGTGCTTGAACGAGATGGCCGTGAGCGCGATGTGCCTCGGCAATCACGAGTTCGACTACGGCCAGGAGAACCTACGGGACCTTATGGAGTTGGCCGATTTCCTCGTCATTAGCGCCAACGTAACGGTAACCGGTACGGCCG
>DATKXQ010000328.1:0-2301 GCA_035528975.1 bacterium | reverse complement strand
GTTCGATGAAACCGTACCCTTTGGCCTCGCTGAACCACTTTATGCGTCCTTTTTCCGCCATGGACGTTGCACTCACCTGATACTCCCCCGTTCCCGTACGTACCGCGGGCGTTTCGACCTCCGCCCGCTCGCGCGTACGCGCACCCGCCTGAGCTCTCTCAATGAACGGACCCCGCGGCCGAAGCCGAATCCGGACCGGGCGCTCGGGGAAATACCGAAGCTGCCGGCTCTGACCTCCTTGAAGCGTTGACAGTTAGAGCCTCTTCATTCGCGAACATATTAATAGAACAACGTATCATTGTCAAGCGATTTTCCTCTTCGCGGGCCTGCCCGCCTTTTCGTTCCCCCTTGCCAAAAGCGCCGGCAGCACTTATAATATCGCCGAATTATATGGGTACCGGGAATGGTAAAGACGCGAGTGAACCGCGGCTCCTCCTCGCCTCCACGTCGCCGCGGCGGCACTCCCTGCTGCGGGAGGCCGGCATCCCCTTCGACGCCGTCGCGCCCCGCGACGTCGCCGAGGACTTCCCGACGGGCGAGTTGCCCCGCGAAACCGTCACCCGCCACGCGCGGGCGAAGGCGCGTTCCGTCGCGGCCGCTCACCCGGGCCGCCTGCTGCTCGGCGCCGACACCGTCGTCGTGCTGGAGGGCGTCGTATTCGGAAAACCGGACGACGAGGACGAAGCCCGCGCGATGCTCGCCTTTCTCCAGGGCCGGACCCACACCGTCTTCACCGGCCTCGCCGTCGTCGACGCCGCGAGCGGCCGGGAGCTGGTCGACGCCGAGGCCACCGACGTTACGATACGGCCGCTCTCGAGCGAAGAGATAGCCGTATACGTCGCTACCGGCGAGCCGCTCGACAAGGCCGGCGCTTACGCCATCCAGGGGCGGGGGGCCTTCCTCGTGGAGCGCGTCGACGGCGACTACTTCAACGTCGTCGGCTTGCCGCTCTACCGGCTTTCCAAGATGCTCGCCTCCTTCGGCTACGACGTATTCCGGTAACGCCGGCCGCCCTCTACAATAAGAGAATCGACGCCGCGGTCCCCGCCAGGATTACCCACGGCAGCCTTACCTTCAAGAGGAGAGCCGCGAAGGCGGCGGCGGCGATGAACGCCCGCCGCGGTTCCCACGGGATATTCCACGCGAAAGTAACGGTTACCGTAAAAAGCAAGCCGATAAAAGACGACAATACGCCGGCGATGGCGGCGGTGAAGCGGCGCGAGCCCCGTAAGCGGTCGAAGTACGGCGTTACGCCGACCAGCATTAAAAACGACGGCGCGAATATCGCCGCCGTGCAGACGGGCGCACCCCACGGCCCCGCGGCCATGTAACCCACGAACGTCGCCGTGATCACGATGGGCCCGGGCGTAACCTGGCCCAGCGCGATGGCGTTGAGGAAGGTCGGCGCGTCGAGCCACGAGCGCACGACGACCAGCTCGTGGAACATCAGCGGTAACGACGCGTAGCCGCCGCCGAAGGCGAAAAGGTCTATGCGAACCATGAGCGCCGCGAGGGAAAACAGACTCCGGCCCGCGAAGGCTGGGACGAGAAATCCCGCGGCGGCCAACGCCGCGAGGACGACCAGCGGCCAGGGAAAGGGCCGGCGCGCCGCCTCCCCGGCGGCCGGGGGCGCAAACGGCTCCCTGCGAAACGCCGCCCACCCCAAAAGCGCGGCGAGCAGTATCACCGGCACGGGATTCACGCGCAGGGCGAAGAGCGCCGCGGCGGCCGCGGCGATGACGACGCTCCGCCAACCCTTAAGCGACGAGCGCCCCATGGTGTACGTCGCGTGCGCCATTATGGCGATGATTACCGCGCGCAGGCCCGCGAACGCCGAAACCATCGTCGGCCACTCGTACAGCCGGGCATAGAAGGCCGCGAACAGCGTCATCAGGACGAACGCCGGCAGGCCGAAGGCGACGAACGTCGCCGCGGCGCCGGCGACGCCCCGCGCGCGCAGGCCGACGTAGGCCGCGACCTGCATCGCCGTCGCCCCCGGGATCATCTGGCACAGCGCGACGCCCGCCCGGAAAGTCGCCTCGTCGAGCCACCGCCGCTGCTCGACGGCCAACTTGCGGATATGGACCACCATCGCCGGCCCGCCGAAGGCCGTCACGCCCAGTTTTAAAAACGCGCCGAAGAGCGCCCCGAGCGGCGCCGCGGGAGGCGCCGTCTTTTTCTCCGCAAGGTCCATCAACCGGAGGCGACATTATCATATACCGTGCGGCCCGGCAAAAAGAATCGTCGAGTCGATGCCGCTTGCCTTCGCCGCGGCCGGGTGCTATATTCCGTTTAACGGGA
>DATKXQ010000327.1:0-2507 GCA_035528975.1 bacterium | reverse complement strand
GGCCACGGCCGTGGCCGCGGCTTTGTGCGCGATTGCGGCTCGAGTACCGGCGGTAGATTCATTTATAAGTAAGCTGGGCGACCCCGGCCTCTGGCTCAAGTACGCGCTGTGTTTCGCGGCCCCCGCGGTCCTCTGGGCCGTCGCGCTGGCGCGGCTCGCGCCGCGGCTCGCGCTGCGCTTCGCCGGCGTTATCGTCCAGCGGTGGTTCGTGGCGCTGCGCGTCGTCGCCGCCGCGGTCGGCGTGGTCTACGCCGCCTCGCAGGTCCTCGGCGACGCTTCGGCCGACGCTGACGAGTCGGCGTTCGTCTTCCAGAGCAAGATATTTTGCCGGGGCAAGTTGGCGGCGTGGGCGCCGGCCACGGAGGGCGACGCCGCGCGCGCGTTCTTCCGCGCCGAGACGGACGTCGTCCGCAACGGCCGGTGGTTCTCGAGCTATGCGCCGCTCCACCCGGCGCTCCTCTGCCTGGGCGCCAAACTGGGTTGGCCCAAGCTCGTCGGCGTGGCGGCGGCCGTACTCATTTTGATATCGGCGTACGCGATAGGCCGTCGCGTAAGCGGCGCTTTCGGCGGCGCCGTGGCGGCCGTCCTCGTCGCGACGTCGCCGGCCTTTATTTTCACGCAGGCCTCTTACCTGTCGGAGGCGTCGTTCCTTTGTTTCTTCGCGCTCGCGTTGTGGGCCTGCCTGCGCGCGGCGGATTCGCCGTCGCGGGGCGCGATGGCGGCGCTGGGCGCGGCGGCCGGCGCGGCGTTCCTCGTGAGCGAGTACGGCGCGTTGTACCTGGCGCTGCCGTTCGGGTGGTTCCTGTGGCGCCGGCTGAGGACGCACGCGGGCCGCGGGAATCGGGCGCTGTGGCTCGTAGCCGGCGCGGCCCCGCTCTTCGCGCTGTGGGTACTCTACAATTGGCGCCAGACCGGCAATTTCTTAATGCCGCCGCGTCTCTTCGCGGACGCGGCCGTTTTCGGCTTCGACGAGGGTTACAATATATGGGCCGCGCTTTCGGCGTGCGCGCGGAACCTGGTCGTTCTTTCGACGGACGGCTTCGGCTGGCCTTTGTTGTGCCTGGTGCCGGCGGTCGTACGGTTGTTTTTGAAACCGCGCCTCGGCGACTTCGAGAAGGCGCTGTATGCCGCCGTCGTGCTGACGGTAGTGGCCCATTTGCCGTTGCGGAGCGGCGGGTCGGCCTTCGGCGCGCGCTTTTATTACCCGGCCTGGTTGTGCCTGACCTTTATAACGGCGCGTTTTTTTGTTATACTTGCGGCGTTGGCGCAGAGGCGCTTCGACCGGGCGGGAGAAGGATTGGCGGCTCTCGTACTGACGGCTTTGGTGGCCGTCAATATGGTTATTTATATGCCGCGGGCCGCCGCGCGCTACGGCGGACGAGCCGGCGGTAATCATGCGCGGTGGGCGGACGCCGGCGTTCGGCGGGCCGTCGCGGCGCTCGGCATCGACGACGCCGTGGTGATAATAAGGCCGCGGGAGTGGTGCCTTTCGTCGACGCCCGGCTCGCCCTTCCTGGACGACGCGGTCGTGTACGCGCGCGACAACGGCGAACGCAACGGCGAGTTGAAGAAAATCTTCCCGGGCCGCGTCTTCTACCTCCTCGACTACGCGGACTTCACGCGGGCCGGCGAAATTACGGCTTTGGATTTTGACGTCGAGCAATAAATAGACTGTTTCAGGAGGTACGGATGAGAGCGTTTATCTCGTTGATTTTGGCCGTCGCGGTTTTGGCGGCGGCGCCCACCTGGGCCGCGAAGACGATGCCGCCCTTTTCCGCGAAGTGCGTGGACGGCAAGAAGATGACTTTCGAGGACTACGCGTCGGAATATAAGCTGATGGCCTTCGTCTTCTGGGCCATGGATTGCGGGCCGTGCAAAGAAGAGCTGGTGGAGATAAACAAGATCGTCGGCAAGTACGACGGCTTCGGCGTAGTCGCCGTGTCCACGGATACCGCTCGTACGTCGTCGCAGGTGAAGCCCTACGTGAAGGGCCAGGGGCTCAAGTTCGACGTTCTCCTCGACGTGGACGGCGAGTTGGTGAAGGCGCTCGGCATCCCCGGAAACCCCTACGCGCTGCTGGTGACGTCGGACGGGGAGATATTCTGGGAGCACAGCGGCTACCGCAAGGGCGACGAGGTTAAGATGGAAGCGGAGATAAAGAAGTTCTTCGCCGCCGTTGTCCCTCCGCCCGAAGGCGACGCGACCGAGGAAGGGGAATAGACCTTGCGCAAGATATCCGTGCTACTATTCCTCGTCGCGGTAGCGGGCGCCGCGGCCATAAGCATTAACGATTGGCTCTCGGTAAACGGCACCAACGAGGCCGTCTACCTGCGCCAGCGCGAGGACGGCCGGCGCTGGACGTGGGATATATTACGGTCGGAAGTCCGGGCGTGGCGGTTCGCCGTCGGCGTCGAGGCCGAGTTCAACCATCCCCGCAAGCCGCTTATCCAGGACCCGAACAGCATAGGACTGGAGGGCGACGAGGTCGTCCAGCGCTACGCGCGCTA
>DATKXQ010000326.1:0-2705 GCA_035528975.1 bacterium | reverse complement strand
GCCCCGCGCCGGCGGTCGCCGCCAAAAAGGCCATGAAAAGCCAAAACGCCGGCATGGTCGAGGTACTGGTCGATTCCGGCACCGCCCGTGACAACGTCACTCGCCTGGCGGAAAGCGACGGGTGGAAAGTAACGGCCGAGGAAATCGGCGGCGGAGGCCACAAATTAACGCTGGAGAAATAATCTACCTGGACCACGCCGCGACGTCGTGGCCCAAACCGCCCGAGGTTCCCCGCGCGATGGCGGATTTCCTGGAGCGCGCCGGCGGCAACCCCGGCCGCTCCGGGCACCGGCTGTCGGTCGCGGCCGGCCGCGTCGTTTACGAGGCGCGCGAGGCGCTCGCCGCCTTTTTTAACGCCCCGGACCCCCTCCGCATAATCTTCACCCCCAACGCCACGCACGCGCTCAACCTCGCCCACCGGGGCCTGCTGCGGCCCGGCGACCGGGTGGTGACGACGAGCGTGGAGCACAACTCGGTGATGAGGCCGCTCCGCGACCTCGAGCGCAAGGGCGTGGAGGTGGTCGTCGTCGCGTGCGGCCCGGACGCCTCGCTCGCGCCGGCCGACATGGAGGCCGCCGTCGAACCCGGCACCAGGCTCGTCGTCGTCAACCACGCCTCCAACGTAACCGGGACCATATTGCCGGTGGCCGAGGTCGCGCGGCTCGCGCACGCCGCCGGCGCCCTGCTGCTGGTCGACGCCGCGCAAACGGCCGGGTGCCTCCCCATAGACGTGACGGCCGCGGGAATCGACCTTTTGGCGTTCACCGGCCATAAGGCGCTCCAGGGCCCCGCCGGGACCGGCGGCCTCGTAATCGGCGCCGCCGTCGACGCGTCGCGGCTCGAGCCCCTCATAACCGGCGGCACGGGCAGCAACTCGGAATCCCAGGACCAGCCGTCGGCCTTGCCCGACAAGTTGGAGGCCGGGACCGTCAACGCCGTCGGCCTCGCCGGCCTGCTCGCCGGCCTTCGCTTCGTAAACGACCGGGGAATCGAGGCAATCCGGGCCCACGAACTCGAGCTGACCCATATGCTGATGGAAGGATTAGCGGGCGTGCCCGGCGTCACGCTTTACGGCCCGCCGGCCGCGGCGGAACGCACCGCCACCGTCTCGATAACGGTGGACGGCCTCCGCGTCTCCGACGTCGGCCTGCGCCTCGACGAAGATTACGGCGTGCTGACGCGGGTGGGCCTGCACTGCGCGCCGGCGGCGCATCGGACCGTCGGCACGTTTCCGGAGGGAACGGTTCGGTTGGCGGCGGGCGTGTTCACATCGGCCTACGACGTCGCCAAAACGGTCGCGGCGGTAAAGGAGATCGCCTCGGCATGAGCGGGGAGTTCGGCGTCGTCCTCTTCTTTACGACTTCCTCCGCGATGCGCGGCGAGAAGGTCGCGCGGGAGGCCGGGCTTAAGATTAAGCTGGTCCCGACGCCGCGCCAGCTCTCGAGCGACTGCGGCCTCGCGCTGCGTTTCGCGTGGGCGGACGCCGACGCCGTGCGGCGCTGTTTAGAGGAGGCGCGGGCGGAGAACGACGGCCTGTACAGGATTTAAACGGCGTCATCGAACCACGAAAAAAAACCGGCCCCGAGGGCCGGTTTTATTTTTTATAAACTCCGGGTTATTGGAACAGCGCTTTTATCTTCCCCACCGACGCGGGGTTTATGGCCGTGGCGTTGTGGAGAGATATTTGGTAAACGTAAATGTGATATAATCTATTTACACCCAAACACCACAACGTAGTACCGTATTCGCTAGGGTAACCGCGGCCGCAAGCACTATCACCCAACATTCCGGTCTCCGAGGGAAATGGCACCCGGGCGACTTGGATTCCCTGGGCGGTGAATACGTACCAATAATGGGCTTTCGTAACGATTATGTACTCGCCTCGCGATCCCGCGAATTCCTCCGAGGCCGCAAGCCCTCGTATACGTTCCGGCGTCGGAAACGAGTTGAGCAAACTCCCCGCCGCATTATACCGAAGTACGTAGCCGTTCTCATTCCCCACGTACCGGACGCGGCGGGCAGGGTTATATGCGTAACCCTGCATATTACTAAACGGCGCCCACGAAGCCACCGCCGAGCCGGTACCAACGTCGAAATCGGTAATAGACTGTACTCCGCCTACCGTATATATATCGGCGAAATACCCCGGTCCTAAACTGCTCATATCCGCGTCGCCGTGTTCCGCCGCGAGGGCGCCGATGCGTACTGTCCCGCCGGGGCCGCCGTTCGGGTTCCCGTAATGTAAATAGTATCCGGGGTAAAGTTCGTTTGTAATCCAATAAACGTATGTGTCGTCGCGGGCCACGCCGTACGCGAAGTAATGGTAATTATCGGCTACCCAGAAAGAGCTAATTATGGACCCGAGCGATGCGAAGGCCAACCCGGGGGCTAAAGCCAACGCCGCCGCGAAAAATAACGAACCCGATCCGCGCCTCATCGCTCTCACCCCTACTGAGAGAAATCACCGATACAAGGTCTTTATTCTCCCCACCGACGCCGGCGCGACCGCGACGCCGTTGCCAAGGGAGATTTGGAAGATGCGTTCCATCTGGTACGCCCCCGGCTCGTGAACCTGTAAACACCAATAAGTATCCCCGCACGCCGCCGGGTAACCGGGGCCGCACAACGCCGCGAAATTCTCGGAACTTGACCATAAACGAAACGACCTCAGATGCGAGCCGGACCCCGTATAAACGTGCGCCATT
>DATKXQ010000325.1:0-6480 GCA_035528975.1 bacterium | reverse complement strand
TTCACGTAGGATATGAAATCCACCGCGTCGCGGCGGACGAAGGGCTCGCCGCCCGTTATGCCGACGCGAGGCCGCCAACGCGCGACGTCGTCCACCACGCTCTTGAGCTCGGCGAGCGTCAGCTCGCGCTCGGGCCGCACGTAGGCGTCGCCCTCGACGTTGCGCGAGCGCTCGACCCAGCACATCTCGCAGTTTAGGTTGCAGCGGCGCGTTAGCCAGAAGCTCAGCGCGTAGGGCGGGAGGGCCCGGCCGCCGAGGCCGCGCTCGAGTTTGAGGGCGACGCGGCCTCGCCGCTCGAGCTCGCGCCACAGCTCCGCCGGCGAGCGACGGATAACCTTAGTTGCCAAACGTTTAAAGGCCATTATGACCGGCGATATTAGCACGGCCGCGGCCTTTCGTCAATCTGTGCTAAATATCACAAAAAGCTTGACACCGGCGCGGAGCTGTGTTATCGAAAGGTAAATTTCTACGAGGTGCAGGTCTTGCTAACGGATTACGCGTTCGTCGCCTTCTTCATATTTTTCGGTCTATTTTTTGTCGGCGCGGCCCTCGCCGGGGCGTGGTTTATCCGGCCGTCGCGGCCGGGCCGCATCAAGAACGATATTTACGAGTGCGGCGAAACCACCCGGGGCACGGCCTGGGTGCAGTACAACGTCCGCTTCTATCTCATCGCCCTGGCGTTCGTGGTCTTCGACGTCGAGGCGGCTTTTCTTTTGCCCTGGGCCGTGGCGGCGAAGAAGCTGGGCGTGTACGCGTTCGTCGAGATGATGGTGTTCGTCGGGATCCTTCTGGTGGCGCTGGCGTACGCCTGGCGGAAAGGGGCGCTCAAATGGGCTTAATCGCGCGGCTTCCCGTCTACTGGGAGAAGCTGCCCGGGGGGAGCCTGATGACGACGAGCGCCGAGAAGGTCCTGAACTGGTCGCGCGCCTCGAGCGTCTGGTACGTGATATTCGGCCTCGCCTGCTGCGCCATCGAGATGATGGCGACGGGCGCCTCGCGTTACGACCTCGACCGCTACGGCATGATGTTCCGGGCGACGCCGCGCCAGTCCGACCTGATGTTCATCTCCGGGACCATCACGCTCAAGATGGCCCCCCGCATCCGCCGCCTGTGGGAGCAGATGGCCGAGCCGCGCTACGTCATCGCGATGGGCTCGTGCGCCATCTCCGGCGGCGGCTTCTACTACGACGCCTACAGCGTCCTCAAGGGCATCGACAAGATCCTCCCGGTGGACGTCTACGTCCCGGGATGCCCGCCCCGGCCCGAGGCGCTGATGCACGCCTGCCTGAAGTTGCAGGAGAAAATTAAGGGCGAGAGTCTGCTTACGGCCTTCGGCGACTTCAAAGATGAACAGGCTCCGCCGGAGCGTCTTGACGGCCGGTGGATCTTTGGAAGGTAAGCGCATCCCTTCGTTCCAACCGTTCTTTAAGCCCCTCTCGCGATAACCGTTATGGTCGCACTACCTTTCGAGCATATGGCGGCCCGGGTCAAGGACCAGTTCGGCGACGCCGTCGTCGAGGTGGACGCGGGCAATAAGATACCGTTCGTGCGGGTGAAGGCCGACGCCGTCGCCCGCGTCGCGCGCTTCCTGCGCGACGACGACGAGCTGACCTTCGATTTCCTGATGTACATAGCCGCGACCGATTATCCGGCCGAGGACAAGATAACGCTCGCGTACCACTATTTCTCGTACCGGTACGAACACGAGCTGATGGTCAAGGCCGACGTGCCGCGCGCCGGCGGCGTCGCGCGCTCGATAGCCCACATCTACGCCGCCGCGGACTGGCTCGAGCGCGAGATCTACGACCTCTTCGGCGTCACCTTCGACGGCCACCCCAACCTCACGCGCCTCCTGACGCCCGAGGGCTTCGAGGGCCACCCGCTGCTGAAGGATTTCGCAAGCGAGCATTACGTGCCGTTCCCGGACAAGATGCCGGGGAAATAGTCCGAGCCGGGATTCCGAATATGGCCACCGATACGGCGTTACATACGGAAGAGTTCGAAATCAACGTGGGGCCGCAGCACCCGTCGACCCACGGCGTCTTCCGCATGGTCCTGACGCTGGACGGCGAACGCGTCGTCGACTGCGAGCCGCACATCGGCTTCCTCCACCGCTCGATGGAGAAGATGGCGGAGAACCGCCTCTACCTCCAGTTCCTGCCGATGGCGGACCGCATCGACTACCTGAGCTCGCTGTTCTGCGGCGTCGCCCACTGCGAGGCGGTGGAGCAGCTCATGGGAATCGAGGTACCGCCGCGGGCGAAGTACCTCCGCACGATGCTCATGGAGCTCAACCGCATCGCCTCCCACTGCATCTACTTCGGCGTCTTCGCGCTCGACCTCGGCGCCGTGACGCCCTTCCTCTACGGCTTCCGCGAGCGCGTGCTCACCATGGACCTGTTGGAGATGACGACGGGCCAGCGCATGACCTTCAACTACGCGCGCTTCGGCGGCGTGGCGCTGGACCTTCCGGACACGTTCTTGCCCGCCTGCGAGAAGTTCGTAAAGGTCTTTCCCTCCCGCGTCGACGACTACGACCGCATCTTAAATGAGAACGAGATCTTCCTCGCGCGGACGAAGGGCGTGGGGGTGGTGGATGCGGCCCGGGCGATAAACTACGGCTGGAGCGGCCCGAACCTGCGCGCCTCGGGCGTGAACTTCGACCTCCGCCAAAACAGGCCGTACGAGGCCTACGGCGAGCTGGGGTACGAGCCGGTCGTCCTCGAAAACGGCGATTGCTACGACCGCTACCTGGCGCGGATCCTCGAGATGCGGGCCTCTAACGAACTCATAAAAAAGTGCCTGGAGGGATTGCCGGAGGGGCCGATTCAGGCCGAGAAGGTATCCAAATTCCCCAAGGTCCCCGCCGGCGAGGTTTACGTACGCGTCGCGTCGCCGCGCGGCGACTACGGCCTGTACCTGATATCCGACGGCACCGACAAACCGTATCGGTACAAGCTTCGGACGCCTTCCTTCAACAACCTCTCGATGATACGGGAGATGCTGCTGGGCGTGTACCTGGCGGACATCGTGCCCATATTCGGCTCGCTGGACATAATTTTACCGGACGTGGATAGGTAGCGGAAGACGCGCCGCATATGATAATTCACCCCGTACTCTCGCGGCTCAACGACTGGTGGATCGGCGTCGTGGCGGAATACGGCCTGCCGGCGTGGTTCGTCCCCGCCGCCCAGATGGTCGTCCACGCCGTCCTGATAGCGGCCTTCGTAGCCGTCCTCGTCCTCTTCCTTATATGGCTGACGCGGAAGGTCTCGGCGCACATTCAGCAGCGGTTCGGCCCCATGCGCGTGGGCTGGCACGGCTCCATCCAGACGGTGGCGGACGCGCTGAAGCTCGTCCAGAAGGAGGATACGACGCCGCGCAGCTGCGACCGCGTGGTATTCAACGTCGCGCCGTTCCTGGCCTTCGCGCCCACCATAGTGGCCTTCGTCGTCATCCCGTTCGGCGACGGCGCCATCATCCGGGACCTCAACATCGGCGTGCTGTTCCTCTTCGCCGTCACGACCATAAACGTAATAGCGATAATCTCGGGCGGCTGGGCCTCCGGCTCGAAGTACTCGCTGTTGGGGGGTTTTCGCTCCGCGGCGCAACTCGTCTCCTACGAGGTGCCGCTGGTACTGTCGGTGCTGGGCGTTATAATGCTCGCCGGCTCGATGAAGATGGGGGCCATCGTCGAGGCGCAAAAACCCTTGTGGTTCATCGTATATCAACCGCTGGGCTTCGTCATCTACGTCATCGCCGCGACCGCGGAGGTGAACCGGACGCCCTTCGACATCCCCGAGGCGGAGCAGGAGTTGGTCGCGGGCTTCAACGTCGAGTACTCGGGCATGAAGTTCGCGATGTTCTTTTTGGCCGAGTTCGCCAATATGTTCCTTATCGCGGCCATCGCGGCGACGCTCTTTCTGGGCGGATGGCGGGGGCCGTGGCTGCCGGGCGAGGCCTGGTTCCTGCTCAAGTCTTTCGCCATAGTCCTGTTGCTCATGTTCTTCCGGTGGACCTACCCGCGTTTGCGCGTGGACCAGCTCATGTCGTTCGCCTGGAAGTTCCTGCTGCCGCTCGCGTTTCTGAACTTGATAATAACGGGCCTGATTATCGTATGGCTTTAACGTTATGCTGGCTTTCCGAGCTATAGGTAGAGTTATCAAGGGCACGTGGTGGCTGCTCGTCGGCATGGCCACGACGACCAAGCACCTGTTGCGCCGCGCCGTAACGGTCCAGTATCCGAAGGAGCGGTTCGAGCAGTGGCCGCGGTTTCGCGGCCGCGTCGCGATGGTCTCCGGTGACGACGGCGGCCACAAGTGTACGGCGTGCGCCCAGTGCATCCGCGTCTGCCCGGCGGCGTGCATCACGCTCGAGCGCCACAAGGAGGAGGGGGTAAAGGGGTTCGTACTGGACGGTTACGTTATCGATATCGGCCTGTGCATTTATTGCGGCCTGTGCGTCGAGGCGTGCAACTTCGGCGCGCTGGAGATGGTCCCGGAATACGAGATATCGGTCTACGACAAGGCGGAGCTCATATACGATATCCCCAAGTTGCTTGCGCGGCAGCTGGAGCCGGAGTTCAAAAAATAGCGACGGGAGAGGTTGGGGGGCGGAGGGGCCCGGTAAGAAGATCGCGGTAGCAAGAACCGAATAGCTTCTCGTACGGGGGTGCAACCATGGCGTCGAAATTGGAAGTACGCGGCGTATTCTACCGGATGCTGAAGGAAGTGTTCCCTCACATCGACGAAATCGTGGGAGAGGGAATAGGCAAGCACTTCGAGGGTATCGACCCGGACGCGTGGTACGACGCGGGCCCCTACCTCGCTGCGGTTAACTACCTCCGGGAGAGGATATCGCCGCAGGTCATGGTTCTAATAGGGAATCGACTCGTGGAGGTCATAGAGGCCGAGGTCCGCGATTTCGATATCGGCTCGCCCCGGGAAATGGCTGAAAAGCTCCCGGAAATATATCGGGAATTCGTGCGCGGCGAAGAAGCGGGGGAATGGCGTGCCGAGGAGTACGCCCCCGGCCGCGCGGTTATCGTCGAGACCGGCGTTACGGGTAACGTGAGTTTTGCGGCGGGCGTATTAAAAGGCAGCGTCGAGGCGGTCGGCGCGTACAACGTCCGCGTGACCGTGTTGGACGATCGGGCGAAAGGGGCCGCCGTCAATCGCTACCTGGTCGAGTGGATGACGCCCGCGCAGGAGCGGTAACGGCGACGCGCCGAACAAAGGAGCTTCGTGATCGAGTGCCGGGGTATATACTACCAAGCGATCAAGGAAGTGTTCCCGCACATCACCGAGATCTTAACGCCGGAACTCGCGCCTCACTTCGAAGGCGATATCGACCCGGCCGCCTGGTACGACGCCCGCCCTTACCTCGAGACGGTGCGATACTTGATAGAGCATATTTCGCCGGGGTGCATGGCGTTGTTGGGGGGCCATCTGGCCGGAATCGCCGAGGATAATTTTAAGCAGTTCGGCGTGGATTCGACCCGCCGACTGGCCGAAATCCTCCCGGAGGTATATCGCAACAACGTGCGGGGGGAAGAGGCCGGCGAATGGATCGTCGAGGAGTATAAGCCGGGCCGGGCCGTTATACGGGAGACGGCTATAACCGCCAACGTCGATTTCGTATCGGGCGTGCTAAGGGGCGGCCTGGAAGCTTTGGGGGCTTGTAATATCAGGATAAGCGTTTTGGATGAACGGAATGCCGGGGCCGCGGCTAACAGATACCTGGTGGAGTGGATAGAACCTCCCGGCGGCCCCGGGTAACCGAGGGGGAGGCCTGCGCCGATATGGCACTCGAGATCAAAGGCGTTTTTTTTCAGGTTATAAAGAACGTATTCCCCAACGTCGTCGATATCTTGGACCCGGCGCCGGGCAAGCATTTCGAGGGGGACATCGACGCCGACGCCTGGTACGACGCGGGGCCGTACGTAAAAACGGTCGAATTTCTGTTCGGCCACGTTTCGCCCGAGGCCATGGCTTTTTTGGGCAACGAGTTCGTCGAGATCTTGAGGGAACGGTTCGCGGCGATAGGTGTCCGAACGGTAGAAGACTTCGCCGGCAAAGCGCCGCGGTTGTATCACGAGTTCATCCGGGGCCGGGAGGGCGAGGGATGGCAGGTCGAGGAATTCCGCCCGGGCCGAATCGTAATAAAGGAGACGGGCTTTCTCCCCTACGTCGACTTCATCTCGGGCGTGATAAAGAGAACGTTGGAAGCGCTGGGCGGAGTGAACGTTCGCGTGACCGTATTGGACGACCGCGCGAAAGGCGCCGAGGCCAACCGCTACGTGGCGGAATGGCTCGAGGCCGAAACGGGTTAAGCGCCGAATGGGATTTGATGCCGCAAGATGACTGACTGGATTTACGTAGTTTCGTTTTACGCCGTCGCCGGCGTGGCGCTTTCGGGCGCGTTGGGGGTTCTCTTCCTGAGGAACCTCTTCCACGCGGGCTTAAGCCTTATGTTATCCCT
>DATKXQ010000324.1:0-2354 GCA_035528975.1 bacterium | reverse complement strand
GCCGTCCCGCGCCAGCCGGAGCGGTTTTATTACCACGCCCTCGATCGTCTGCCCGTTATCTTTCGACATCTTTACCGCTACCGGACCACCGCCGCGGCCACGTATCCCACGACGCCGCCGCTAACGTCGCCGGTTACGTCGCCGGAGTTCTTGTACTCGAGGGCGACGGCCTTCGCGGCGCCCATCTCCTTCGCGCACCAAAACGTCGCCGCAATCGCGCCCGGCGCGTCTATCTCGAATTCGCCCTTCGCCATTACCTCGTACAACTCGGCCGCGTCGAAGCGCTCGAACGTCGCCAGGAACGCCCGGTCGAGCGCTACGGCCTCGTCGTACGGATGGTAGTGGCTCAGGTCGCACGTCGTCACTATCAACACGTCGCCGTCCGCGGCCTCGACGGCTCCCGCGAGCGCCTTGCCGAAACGCTCCGCCGCCTCGGCGTCGTGCCGGCAGAATATGAACGGCGCCACGCGGGCCTCCGGAAAGAGCGTTTGGACGAACGGCAGTTGGACCTCGAGGCAGTGTTCCTTCGCGAAGGGCACGTTGGTGTATACCACGTCGGGGCACCGTTCCGCCACCGCGGCGACGAAGTCGGCGTCGACTTGCGCTACGCCCAACGGCGTCTCGTACCCGTCGTACGTCCCGGTCGCTATCTCGCCGGAGCCGCAATGGTGGCTCGGCCCGAGCAGGACCACCGTCGCGGGACGCCGCCCCTCGAGCCGCCGGAACGCCGTCGCCGCGACGCCGGCCGAGTAGTCGTACCCGGCGTGGGGCGTGACGACGGCGACGACTTCCTCCGCCGCCGGCGACGGCTCCGCCGCGCGCAATCGGCTCTCGACCGCGGCCGCCAGCTCCTCGGCGTCGCCCGGGTAGAACGTACCCGCGACGTTCGGCGGCTTTACCAGCCCTACCCCCGGCACCTCGCCCTCCGGCGCCCGGGCCGCGTCCTTGTGGCACGACGTCGCGGCCAGCGCCAGGCCGGCCGCAAACAGATATCCCCACGCCGCCTTTATGATTTTACCTCTCTCAGAAGGAGCTCTCGAGCGCGACTTTAAGGCCGGAGAACGGCGCCTGCTCTTTGCACACGCCGCTCGAGCACACGAGGCCGCCCCGCTGCGAGCCGTAGCCTATCGTCAGAACGTGGTTCTGGAAAGTGCTGTTGTACCACGTCAGGCGGACCTCGCCCCACAGCCAATTATTTTTATAACGATACCGCCAAAACTCCGGCGGGTCGCCGGGGTTCACGAGTTCTTTCGCTCTTTGGTCCGTATCCTCGTAGCTCGCGGTCAGGCCGAGCCACGACGAATAGGTGTAGCCGGCGTTCCCGCGGTTGTACGTGAAGACGCGACCTTCAAAGGTATAATCCGTCCGCCTTTCGCGCTCGAACTCCCCGGAAAAGGAATGGGCGTCCCACGGCGTCCAGCCCACCTTGAGGGATGGCGTATCCCGTATGTCACCGAATATTGACCCGAAATAAAAAGACAAGTCCGTAATGGACTCGTACCCACCCTCGACGAAAACGGGCCACGGCAGGTCGTACCTCGCGTTGCCGAAGTACTCTTTTACTTCGCGGGTTTTCTCTTCGACGTCGCCCACCTTGTCGTCGGCGTAGCTGTAGCCGCCGCTCACGCGCACGTCCGTTACGGGATTGGCGGAACCCCGGACGTAATATCCCCACTCGCCCGGTTCCGAGCTGCCCGGCCCGGTTATCATTTTCTCGTTGTAGGACACGGGCGGCGGGTTATTGTAGGGGTAGGATAGGCCGTCGTAAAACTTGTATTCCACCGAGATACTCGATTTCGGCGGGTAACCGGTAATTATCCCGTAAAAGCCGTCGCCGCTCGTACGTGGATCTTTCTCGAGCAGCGAGTCGTAACCCTTGCGGGTCGCGTATTCGCCGTAGACGTCGAAATACTGCCAGCCGCCGCCCAGGCCGCCGCTGTACAGCTTCTGCTCATCCATCTCGTGGGTGTAAGTATTCTCTACCTCGGCCTTGACGCCCGACCCCGTCACGTAGAGAAAATCGACGGGGGTCAAGGTAAGCTGGCCGCCGGCGACGATATCCTTATTATCTTGCAGCTCCTCGTCGCGCACGTTCCGGCCCCACAGCGCGGTGACGCTGCCCCATTCGCGGCCGGCGATAGGCACGCCCGCTTCCGCCAGGCCGCCGTCCAGCTGCTGGTACACCTCGAGATCGCGGTCCCGGTAGGAACGCAGCGTCAAGCCTTTGCCCAGCGTCTTGTCGTAGTTCCCCGCCCAGACGTCGAAGACGTCGTCGTGGTAGCGCGCGTAGCGCTGGACGAGCTCGTCGCCCTCCACGCCGATGCTATTCGGGTCCTGGATCACCGGTTTGCGGG
>DATKXQ010000323.1:0-2516 GCA_035528975.1 bacterium | reverse complement strand
GGTACGGCCTCGGACGTCCGCCCCAATAAAAAACCCGACGCCCCGCTCTTACTTCGAAGGGCGGATTTTGCGTCGGGCCATTTGCGTTCTCGTATCACCTATCTCCTTCCCTACGACAAAATAACATAACCCGGGCCGGTTTAATATAAAAAATAACAGGGTTAGATTATTTAAATAAAACAACCCGTCGCCCAAAATGGACGACGGGAAGGGAGAACGCTGTTCGTTTATATGGCCCGTTGGTGCCGCGCGCTATTTGACCTTATCGACGAACTCCTGGATGGTCTCCTTGGAGACGGCGCCCACCATCTTCTCGGCCACCTGGCCGCCCTTGAATATGAGCAGCGTCGGGATGGAGCGGATGCCGTACTTGGAGGCGATGCCGGGGTTCCCGTCGACGTTGACCTTGCCGACTTTGACGGCCTCGTTCTCGTTCGCGACCTCCTCCACCGCCGGCGCGATCATCTTGCACGGCACGCACCACTCGGCCCAGAAATCTATCAATACCGGCTTGTCGGATTTCAGAACTTCGGCCTCGAAGTTGGCGTCGTCGAATTCGTGGATGTTCTCGGGCATAGGGTCAAACCTCCTGCGGGGCGCCGGGTCGCGCCGTAAACGTGTCCGAATCGAAGCCTCCTATCATAGGTCAAGAGAGGGGCCGCTGTCAACCCCATAATCGGCGAGGGCTCCCCGCGCGCCGCCGCGGCGACTATCCGCCTTGAGGGCCGCCGGCCCTTATGTTAAACTGCGCCGGTTTATTACTTCAAGGATTTCAACGATTTGCGCCATCTAAGGGTAATACGAGAGCTCGTCGCGCGCAAGCCCGCGCTCGCGGCGGCCGTCGCGCTGGCCGCGCTGTACGTCGTCGTCGTCGGCGTTAAACTGTACCATTGGGCGCCGGACGCCTACTTCTTCTCCGACCCGGCCTTCCGCTTCCGCTACGTGCTGATGTACGCCACGGGCGAGGCCGTCCCGGCGGTGGACCGCGCGGCCGAGTGGCCCGAGGGCGTCTATACGGCGCGGTCGTTCTTCCTGACGCAGGACGCCTTCATCGGCCTGTCGTACCGCCTGCTGAAGCCCCTCCTCGGCGGCACGACCCCGCAAAACTTCCTCCGCTGGCACGTCTCGCTGTGGAGCAGTCTCTCGCTCTTCGTCGTCTATGCCTGGGCGCGGCGCACCTTCCGCTCGCGGCCCGGCGCGCTGCTCGCGGCCCTCGTGTACGCCCTCGCCCTGCCCATATACCTCCGAACGTGCGGCAGCTACCTCCGCGAGGATTTCGTATTGCCCGTGTTCTTCTTCGGCCTGTACTGCCAGACGCGGCTGGTGGAGGGGGGCGGGTGGCGCTGGGTGCCGGCGGCCGCGGCGGCCTTCGCGCTGGCGCTCGTGAGCTGGCACGCCTCCTCGTTCCTCTACTTCTTCGCGGTAGTGCCGCTCGCCGCGACGGCGCTGATTTCGGCCGAGACGAAGGGGGTCGCCCGGGCCGCGGCCGCCCTGGTCGCCGCCGCCCTCGTCGCCTGCGCGCACCCGGCGCTCCGCGAGAAAGTCTTCCTGGCCTCGCCGTCCTTCGCGCTCGCCGCGGCCGTCGCCGCCGCGGCCTTCGTCGCCGCGCGGTGGCGGCTGAAATGGTGGCAGCGCGTCGGCGCGCTGGGCGTCATATTCGCCGCCGCCTACGGCCTGGGGCGCCCGTTCGCCGCGGCCGGCGAGTACTCGCACATCTATACGATGATCTTCTATAAGATCCGGTATCTGGGCGTCAAGCCGGCGGACCCGACGCTGCTGCCGCTCGCCGCGCGGGAGATCTGGACCGGCCCCGCGAACTCGCCATCGCTCGCCGCCGCGGCGGTAATGCTGGGGCCGCCGCTGGTCGTCGCCGCCGCGCCTCTCGTGGCGCACGTCAAAGGGTTCGCGCGGGGCTTCCGCGAGCCGGCCGGCGCGTTCGGCGCCGCGACGCTCTCGTTCTTCGTCCTCTTCGGCCTGCTCTACGCCGGCTACAACCGCTTCAGCGTCGTATTCATATTCTTTATCGCCGCGGCCGCCGCCGGCTACGCGCGGCTCGTCACGGGCCGCCGCGCGTGGTTTTGGCTCCTCATACCGGCGCTCGCGCTCCCCCTCGAGGGTATCAAGGCGTTCCGTTACGAAAGCCGGCCCAGGCCCTGGACGGCGCTCCTGACGGCCGCGGCCGAGGGCGAGGGCGGCTACGCCACCAACGTCGGCGACGAGGAGTGGCGCGTGATCCGCTGGTTCGGCAACCAATCCGACCGGGGCGAGACCGCGGTGCTCGCGCCCCTAGCCGCGTCGGCGTCGTTTTTGACCTACACCGGGACGCCCGTAGTAGTACACCCCATCTACGAGGCGCCGGGCATGCGCGCCCGGGTCGACGAGTGCTGGCAGGCGCTCTACGGGAGCGAGGAGGATTTCTACCGCGTCTGCCGCAAATACGACGTCACGTACTTCGTCTTCCACGCCGCCTTCGTCACGAAAAGCGACCCGGACACGATGCGTTACGCCCACGGCAT
>DATKXQ010000322.1:0-6283 GCA_035528975.1 bacterium | reverse complement strand
GGCTGCGGCCCGCGTGCGCCCGGACGTGATGGTTGTTGATGCGCAGCGTCCTGGCGAAGGCGTCCAACGCTTCGCCGTAGCGCCCCGCGAGAAAGTGAGATACGCCTTCCTCCAGGAGCTTGGCCGCGGTGTGGAGTTCGTCGAACCAATCGGCCTCGACGTAGGCGCTTAGGTCGGCGTCCTTTTTGGAATGGACGACGACGCCGCTCTCTACGTACTGGAACGCGCGCGTTAGGAAATACCGGCACTTCTCCTCCTGGCCGTGCGCCGCCCAGAAACAAGCGTAGTTGTATAGGACCTGGGGGTTTTCCGGCCGGATGGTCAGCGCGAATTCGTACGTGGACTTGGCCTCTTCGTGGCGGCCCATCCTATCCAGGCACAGCGCCAACGTCGTATGGGCCGGCGCGTGCGAGGGCGCGAGGCGTATCGCTTCCTGGGCCGATGCCAAAGCTTCGGCCGGCCGGCCCAGCTGCGCCAACGAGACGGCGCGGCCGGAGTGGGCGCGGGCCAGGCCGGGGTCCAGCGCCAGCGCTTTTTCGAATAGCTCCAACCCTTCTCGGGCGCGGCCCGTAAAGGTTAAGGTTGAAGCTTTGCGGGTAAGCGCTTCGGCTTCCCGGCGCTTCTTTTCCCGGGGACTAACCATATGCATCTCTATAAATTATAGCCGGGGAAGCCGGCGTTGTCAAAAGACTTCCTTGGCCCGCGGCCCGAATTCCGACATTCCGTGCCATTTTGTCCGGAATACGACCGGGCCAACAATTCTCTTGTTACTTCCCGATTTTTATCATATATTCGAAGGGGTGATAGGACCGTATGAGGTACGCGTTTTTCGTTTTAACGGCGTCGCTTCTGGCGGCTAACGCGGCTGTGGCCGTCGAGGCTACGATAATATCGTACGAAGACGGCGACCTGAACTTCTCGCTCACCGGAGCGGGGGCCGTTACCGTTACGGCGCAGGTAGATTTCAAATATATATCGGCGAAGACCGGCGTCGAGTCGCTCGCCCGGGCAACGTCCGAGTCGATAAAGATCAAGTTGACCGGCGAAGAGGCGCCCGGGACGATACAATTCGTTCCCCCCGACGGGGCCCTCGTCGAGGTGGAGGCGGTAATTTTCGTCGACGGCGACGAGAAGGCCCGCCGGGTATTTTACTACTAAAAGGCCGCTTCTCACCGGGCCGTTTCGCCGCGTAATGCCGCTTGCGGCGCGCGGTGAAACAAGCGCCCGTGTGCGAGGCGGCCGGAGTCGTGCGATGAGAGTAATCAGTTTATGTTTGGTGAGCGCGGCGTGGGCGGCTTTCGCCGCCGGGCCCGCCGGCGCGGACATCAAAATCCAGGGCCGGGGTTTCGGGACGACGGCGTTCATTCGGACCGACGGCCGGGTGGAAAACGCGTCCTTTCGCACGCTGGGGTACGTCAGGCCGGAGGGGCGCGTCGAGGACGCGCGTTTTCGGGCTGTGGGTTACTTCCGCGACGGCCGCATCGAGGACGCCCGCTTCCGCACCATCGGCTACTACCGTAAAGACGGCCGTATAGAGGACGCGTCGTTCCGGCTCGTGGGTTATGTGCGCGAGGGCGTAGTACAGGACGCCCAGTTCAGGTCCGTAGCCTTTTACGAGCCGGGGGATTGCGAGGCCGGCGTCGAGGCGGCGCTGGCCGCGTACGTCTTTTTCTTCTCGGCCGTATTATTCGAACAGCCGGATTGGGACACGGCGCGCGAGCCGTAAATAAGCACCCGCGCGGTCACCCAACCAAATAGAAACGCCGGCTCGTGGGCCGGCGTTTTTTTCGTCGTCCCGAACGTTTAGCGATACAGGGCTTTGACCTTGCCGACGCTCGCCGGCGCTACGCCGGGGTTGGGGTCGTACGCCACGGAAAATTTACCTCGACTACCTCCGCCCGCGGCGTTATACTATATATAAGTAAGACTCGCAGAGGAGCAACTTTATATGAAGCCGTTTATTGTTATCGCGGCGTGGAGCACGCTTGCGGCCGCGCTGGCCGCGCTTCTAACCCTCGCGTGCAATTGCCCTTGAGGGCCGAGCTGAGCCGCCGGCCGGGCGGCACCACCCAAGGGGAATCGTCGACCTGCTCGCGCAGTTGGGGTGAACGGTTATGGAACGCGAAGAAGCTTTGCAATTGGTGCGCGCAAACGTCACGAATCGCAACATCGTGAAGCACATGCTCGCCGTCGAAGCGGCGATGCGCGCCGTCGCGCGCCGCCTCGGCGAGGACGAGGAGGTATGGGGGCTCGCCGGCCTCCTGCACGACCTCGACTACGACGCGACGAAGGATGAGCCCGAGCGCCACGGCCCGGCGACCGTGGAGATGTTGGCCGGCGTCGAGCTCCCGCCGGGCGTCGCGGAAGCGATCCTGGCGCACAACGGCCACAAGGAGGCCGAGGCGCCTTTGGAGAAGGCCCTTTTGGCGGTAGACCCGGCCACCGGTTTGATCGTGGCCGCGGCGTTGATGCACCCCGAGAAAACGCTCGCGGCCTGCGACGCCGATTTCGTGATGCGCCGTTTCGGCGAGAAGAGGTTCGCCGCCGGCGCGAGCCGCGAGCAGATGGCCGGTTGCGCCGGCCTCGACCTCGAGCTGGCGGAGTTTTTGGAATTGTGCCTCGACGGCATGAAGGGCGTCTCGGACGAACTCGGCCTATAGCCGCGGGGGCGGAAGGTCTTATTAGGGGAAATATGAAGGGTCGCCTAAGTGAGATATCCACCGTCGGCCTGGTTAAGATGTTCCACGACGGCCGCCAGTCCGGCCGCCTGGCGCTGGTGGCTTCCGACGGCGGCGCCCGGCTCTATTTCGTCGACGGCGAGCTGGTAGCGCTGGAGGTCGACGGGCCGCGGTCGACGGACGGGCCGTACGACATTTTCCGCTGGCGCGCCGGCGAGTTCGAGTTCGACCTCGACGTCGAACCGCCGGCCCGCAACGTCGACGTACCCGTCGAACGGTTTATAGAGGAAGGCGAGGATTACGAACGGCGGTGGCAATCCCTGGCCAATATCTCTTTGAGTACGCTGACGTTCGTCCGGCCTTCCCAGGCGCCGCCGGCCGAGGCAGAGCTCGACCGCGACTTAAAAGACGCGCTGGCGACGTTGCGCCGGGCGGGGGAGGGGTTGCCCCTCATTTCGCTGACGAAGCGATTCGGCGTGGGTTTCCTGGAAGCCGCGGAGTTGGCGAAGCGCTTGTACGACGGGGGATTCGTAGTTTTCGAGAGCCCGAGCTCCCGGCACCTCGGCGGCGCGGTGCAAGACGTTTTGGCGGGCGTCCTCCGCAACTATGAGATATTCGCCGGGAAAGTGCTGACCAAGAAACTGGTCGCCCGTGTAATCGAGTTCGCCCTGCATTCGGGGTTGCCGCTGAGATACGACGGCCGCAAACTGATAGTAGAGGCCGCGGCGGAAGATAAGGAGGCGGTAGGACTGTGGCGCACGCTCTTCGGTTTTATAGTTTCGGAGATGGCCGGGCCCGTGGGAGGAGAGGTGGCGCGGCTCCTCTGGGAAAAAACGTTGACGTCGGCCGAGCCGGCGACGGCGGCGGTCATAAGCCGTTACGCGTTGGACGTAGTCAGGTCGGGGAAGGTGGGGAGTCCAGTTGACCAGGCGTAAAAAAGCACTTCTCCTCGGGGTCGCGGGCGCGGCGGCGGTGGCTTTTGTAGCGGCTTTGCACGTCGCGCCGTCGGCGTGGGAGGTCTGCGCCGGAGAGACCAACATGTTGTTCAACGTCGTCGGGGCGTGGTTGGCGTGCGCGGCGCTGTTTGCGGCGGGCGCGGCGGTGGGGAAAGGGGCGCGGGTCCCGTGGAACCTTTTGGCCGCCGGCTTGGCGTTTATCGCCTTTGCGGAAACCGTACACGCGTATTTCTCGGTAGTCAGGGACATTGCCGTTCCCCGGCTGTGGTTGCTCAATTTCGCGTACCTCGGCGCTTACGCCGTAACGATCGCGGCTTTGGTATGCAAAGCCAGGTTGCTGCCGTTTACGATTTTCCCGCTCTTGAAACCCGTTTTGTTAATAGTGGTCGCGGCCATCTTTGTCGACGTATTCTATCACGCCGTTCGACTGGTCTCCGCGTCGGCTATACCTTCGGCGGCCAAGGTTTTGATCTTAATATTTCCGGTAACCGATTTTTGCATGCTCGTCCTCGCCATATATATTTACACCAGTTACGGCCGCGGCGTGGCGGGGCGGCCCTGGATGGTCGTGGCTCTCGGCGTATTGTTTATCGCCCTGTCGGACCTACTGGGCGGTTTCAGCGCCGCCGCGGCGGACAAGGGACGTACGTACGTCGATCTGGCTTTGATAGCCCAGTTCGTCGGTTACGTCGCGATGGCGTGGGGGGCGTGGTTCCAGCGAGCGTTGTTGAAGGACGCCGACGCATAAGTCGGGGCGCGCCTCAGGGGTTTCGCACGATATGACCCTTCCCAAGTTCGTAGACGTTATGACGCTGGCCGCGGTCCAGGGCCTGGGCTTCCGGGCCCGGCTGGTAGTCGAGGGTTTGTTCGCCGGCCTGCACCGCAGCCCCTTCAAGGGTTTTTCGGTGGAGTTCTCGGAGTACCGCGCGTACCAGCCCGGCGACGACCTGCGCCTCGTCGATTGGCGGGCGTACGCCCGCACCGACCGTTATTACGTAAAGGAATTCGAAGAGGAGACGAACCTGCGGTTCTACCTGTGCGTGGATTCTTCCGCCAGTATGGATTACCCGGCGGAGGGGCCTTTGACGAAGTTCGAGTATGCGGCGACGTTGGCGGCGGCGTTGGCGTACCTCGCCCTCGGCCAGCGCGACGCCGTGGGGCTGGCCACGTTCGCGGAGGGCGTCGGCGAGATAGTGCCGCCGCGCTCGAGCCGCCAGCACTTCCGCGCTATCCTGAACGTTTTGGAAAACGCCGTACCGTCGGGAAAGACAGACCTCTACGCGACGCTGGCTACTCTCGCGGAGCGGGCGCCCCGCCGCGGCCTCTTTGCCATATTTACGGACCTGTGGGACCGGCGCGGCCGCGTATTGGAGGGGCTGCGAGCGCTCCGGGGCGAGAAACACGAGGTCATCCTGTTCCACGTCCTCGACCCCCGCGAAGCGGCTTTTCCCTTTCGCGACGTGGCGTCGTTCGAGGATATGGAGTCTGCGGAAACGGTCGAACTGGACGGCCCCCGCTTTCGGGAAAGCTACGTCGACGCTCTAACGGCGCTGAAACGAGACTACCGTTTGGAGTTCGGCTCGCACGATATCGAGTACATTCCGGTCGTGACCGACATGCCGCCGGCGGAAGCGTTGGTCTCGTATCTCGGTCGACGCCTGGCCATGATGTAGGCGCGAGCCGCGATGATATCTTTTCTAAATCCCCTCTACTTACTGCTCTTGCCGCTGGGCGCGCTGCCGATATTGCTGAACCTCGTCAAGCGCCGCGTCCGCCTCCGCCTCCGCTTCCCCTCGGTGCAACTCCTCAAAGTCGTCGAAGAAAGGCGCGCCCGCCGCAGGCCCAGGTGGCAGGAGCTTTTGTTGCTCGCGCTCCGCGTCGCGGCCGTCTTGCTTTTGGTGGTAACGCTGGCCGGCCCGCGGCTCACGCTCGGCGGGACGGCGCCGCCTCGCGCCGTCGTCGCGGTCGTCGACAACTCGCCGTCCATGACGTACGTCGAGGACGGCGAGGCGCGTTTGGACCGCGCGGTTAGATACGTCCGTTCGCTGGGCGGCGGCGCCAACGCGGACGACGTGGGGGCCGTAGTGTGGACCGGCCCCGGTAAGAGCCGCCCCGCGTGGGGCGACCTCGACGGCATCGCGGCCGGCGTTGGGGGCGAGCCCTCGGCCGAGGGGCGCCTGGCCGACGCGATGGCGGCGGCGCGCGATTTGTACGAAGACGCCCAAACCCGCGGCCGCGTCCGCGAGGTCGCCGTGTTCACGGATATGCAAAAAGAGGCGTTCGCCGGCCTTCCGGGGGGCGCGTCGAGTTTGCCGGCCGACGTCAAGGTTACGTTCTACGACGTTAGGTCTACGCCGGACCCGGCCTGGAACGTTGCGCTGACGGCGTTTCGGGTATTGCCGGCCGCCGGCGGCTCCTACGACGTCGTCGTCGACGTGCGGCAGCACGGCCGGCCCCGGCCGCTGACCGTCGCGGCAACGGGCGGCGGCGTCGCCGAAGTGCCGGCCGGGTCGCGGGGGCAGGCCCGGTTTGCGGTCCCCGGAGGGCGTCGGTACGACTTCTCGTGCCGGGGCGGGTACTCCTTCGACGACCGCGTATCGGCGTACGTGCCGGCCGCGGAGGCCGTTGCTTACGACGTGGCCGCGGGGA
>DATKXQ010000321.1:0-2973 GCA_035528975.1 bacterium | reverse complement strand
GGCGTATTCCTCGGCGCCGCGCTCGCCGTGAAATACAGCGCCGTGGTCGTATTGCCGGCTTTCGTCGTAATTCTAATTTACGACTTACTGAAGAAACGGATTCGTTTCGGCGACGTCGCCGTCGTACTGGCCGCGGCCGGTGTGGTCGTTTTGCCGTGGTTGGTCAAGGCGTACGTCGAGCGCGGGAACCCGGTGTTCCCGCTCGCGTACGATATTTTCGGCGGCCGCGACTTCTCCGCGGAGCAGGCCCGGCGCCTTATCGCGTGGCAGGCCGGTATGGGCCGCGGGCGCGGCCTCTGGGATTACGTACTACTGCCCTACCGGATTTCGGTCGAGGGCGGCTTCACGTACGATTATTTCGCGGGGCGCTACCTGCCGTTCCTGTTGCCTTTGGCCTTGTTGGCGGCGGCGTTTTTCCGGAAGGGCGGGCGGCTGGTCGCGTTCGCGTGGGTGAGTTTGGCGGCCTGGGCTTTCGGGCCCCAACAGCTGAGGTTTTTGGACGGCGCGGTGCCGGCCTTCGCGATCGCGGCCGCGGCCACGCTGGCGGCCGCGGATAACTTGTGGGCTTCCTGGGCGCGCGGGATATGGCGGGCGGCGGCGGGAATAGCCGTCGTGGCGTTCGCCATACCATTTCTTATTCCGGCGATATTTTCGTCATTCCCCCGGCAAGCGTACCTGGCCAGCGACGACCAGGAAGGTTTCCTGCGGCGCTGGGCCGCGTTCTATTTACCTCAGGAATTCATTAACGAGGAATTGCCGCCGGACGCGAAGGTCCTCCTCCTGTATTATAACGAGACGCTTTACCTCGAGCGAGACGCGGTGTACGATTCGTTCCCGGAGGCCTCGGCGCTGTTGCTCGCGGCGGAGGAAGGCCGGAGCGAGGCCGAGCTTTACGACCTCATCCGCGGCTGGGGCGTGACGCACGTGCACGCGTACTTCTACGGCGAGCCGCGGCTTGCGGGCGCGTATTCGAAGGAGGCGCTCGCGCGGGTGCGCTCGACCGTCGCCCTGCACGGCGTCGTCGTATACGAAGATAACTACGGTAAAGTTTACGAATTGATACCGGCCGCCGAGTAGTCCCCTTTTCCCTTGAGCGCTATCCTAAAAAAAGTTTTATTGATCGCCGTCGTCGCGGCCGTGGGCGCCGTTTTCGTCTGGTTGAACGTCCAGGCGCCGCGCGTAGGCATCAACCCGCTGGGCGAGCTGGCGGCGAAGACGTGGCACCTCGGCCTATTCGTATTTTTTTGGTGGGCGGTCTATGCGCTGGGCCGGGGCGCGGAACGGCTGCTCGGGGGGCGCCTGTCGTGGCCGCCGGAGCTCGCCGCGGCGTTGGGCATAGTGGCGTTCGTAATCGCGGCGTTCGCGTTGTGCGCGGCCGGATTGGCGTACGGGTGGTTGGCCAAAGTTTTGATCGTGGGGGTTGCGGCCACGGGGGCCGTTTTTTTGAGAAAAGAGTTAGCTCGGGCGCCGGCCCGGGTGAAGCGTTGGCTCGAGGAGCTGGACGTGGCGACCGCGGCCCTCGTCGTCGGCGTCGCGGTCATAGCGTTGCCGGTCGCGCTCCAGGCCGCGGAACCGCCGTACTATTGGGACGCCCTGGCCTATTACCTGGCGGTACCCAAAATGTACGCGGCGGCGCACGGCTTCGCGTACCTGCCCTACGACGCGTACTCGTCCACGCCGCTGGGAGGGACGCTTTTCTATTTATGGCCGCTTCTGTGGGACGGCCTCATCACGGCCAACGCGTCGCACCTCGTCGCGACCGTGCTGGCGCTGTCGCTGACGTACCGGCTCGCGCGCACGTGGCTGGACCGGTTTTACGCCGCGGTGGCGGCCGTCTTCGTCTTACTCACGCCCGTCGTCTTCGCGGTTATCGGCGGGGCGCACGTCGACCATTTCACGATGCTGTTCGCGGCCTCGGCGCTGTATCTATATATAAAAGGCCGGAGCGGCGGGGAGGTCGCCGGCGGGCGGTGGGCGGCGGCGGTCGGCGTTTTCCTGGGCGCGGCCGTCGCGGTGGAATACACGGCGATTGCGGTCGTCGTCGCGTTTCTGCCGGTGTGGGCCTACGACGTCGCGAAAAAACGAACGCGTTTCGTCGAGGTCGCGGTCATGTGCGGCGTGGCGGCGGCTCTCGTCGCGCCGTGGCTCGCCAAGGCGTACGTCGAGCGGGGCAACCCGGTTTTCCCGTTGTGGTACGAGGCGTTCGGCGGCAAGGATTTCACCGCGGAACAGGCGCGGCGGCTCGCGCCCCGGTTGGCGGGAACGGGCCGGGGGCGCGGCGCCGTTGACCTGTTATTATTGCCCTATCGGATTTCGGTGGGGGCGGGCTTTTCGTACCGGGGTTTCTACGGCGCGTACTTGCCGTTTTTATTACCGCTCGCGGCGGCGGCGATAGTCGTCTTCCGGCGGGCGGGGCGCGTGCTGGCCTTCGGGTGGGTTTTCTTGTTGGCCTGGGCGTTCGGGCCGCAACAGCTCCGGTTCCTGGGGCCGGCGCTGCCGGCGTTCGCGGCCGGCGCGGCGGGCGCCCTGGCGGCGGTCGACCCCCGGAAGTACGTTTGGCCGAGCCGCGTGTGGCGGGCCTTCGTCGTCGTCGGCGTGTTGGCGTTGGGATTCTCGTACGTCGTCGGCCCCATCTTCGACACTTTGCCCGGCCACGTTTTCCTTACGGGGATGAGCCGCGAAGAGTTCCTCGGCCACAGGTACCCGTATTACCGGGCGCAGGAATTTATTAACGACGAGTTGCCGCCGGACGCGACGGTGTTGATGGTTTTCGTAAACCAGGTTTTGTATATGGAAAGGCCGGCGGTGTACGATTCTTTCCCGGAAGCGTCGGCGTTCCTGCTCGCCGCGGAGAAGGCGGCCGACGCGGAGGAGCTCTACCTCCTGGCGCGGTCGTGGGGCGTTACGCACGTCTTCGTCTACGGCCAGGAGGAGGAACGGCTGTGGCCGGCGTACGCTCCGCGGGCGCGGGCC
>DATKXQ010000320.1:0-2786 GCA_035528975.1 bacterium | reverse complement strand
CGCCACGGCGTCGGGGCCGTTGGTCACGGTCGTAAGCCGGTAGCCGCGGTTTTCCAAAAACTGGATCTGCGACTTTAAGAGGTCGATCTCGTCGTCGACCCAGAGGATCTCGGGGCGTCGTTCTTCATGCATAGTTTTATTTACCTTTAGGACTTTCGTCTTTTAACTCGAGGCCGAGCTCGTCGAGTTGCTCCGGCGCCACGGCGGCGGGCGAGCCGTCCATCGGCGAGGACGCGCGGAGCGTCTTCGGGAAGGCGATGACCTCGCGAATCGATTCCTCGCCGCACATGATCATAATCCAGCGGTCGAGGCCCGGCGCGATGCCGGCGTGGGGCGGCGTGCCGTACGCCAGCGCCCGTAAAAAGAAGCCGAAGCGCTCCTCGATTTCGTTTTCCGAATAACCGAGGGCTTTAAAGACCCGTCGCTGCAGCGCGGCGTCGTGGATCCGCACGCTGCCCGAACCCAGCTCGACGCCGTTCACGACGACGTCGTAAGCGCGTGACATAACTTTTAACGGCTCCGACTCGAGTTTTTCTGCGTTCTTGGGACGGGGAGAAGTGAACGGGTGGTGCGACGGCACCGGCGCGCCCGTCCTCTCGTCCGCCTCGAAGAGCGGGAAGTCCGTCACCCAGAGGAAATGGAAACCGGCCTCTTTTTCGACGTTCAGCATCTCCGCCAACTTAAGGCGCACGGAACCTATGGCGGTTGCGGCCGCCTGGAACGGGCCGCCGCAAGCGACGATGGCGTCACCCTCCTCGGCGCCGGTCGCGGCCGGAAGTCGCGTAGCGGCGTCGCCGTCGAAGAACTTCGCCAGCGCGCCGGAGAGTTCGCCCCCCGGCCCTACTTTGAAGGAGGCGAGGCCGCCGGCCCCCGCGGCCTGGGCGGTTTTTTCCAATTCCTCGAGCTGCTTGCGCGTCAGGCCGCCCGGCACGCGCAGCGCGAAGACGCTGCCGCCGGCGGCGACGATTTTGCGGAATATATCCGAGGAGGAGTCCCCGCATATTCCGGTAACGTCCTCCAGCTCCAGGCCGAAGCGCGTGTCCGGCTTGTCGCTGCCGTAGCGCGAGAGCGCCTCGCGCCACGTGAGCCGCGGCCACGGCGTCGCGAGCTCGACGCCGATGCCCTCGCGGAAGGACGCGGCGAAGACGCCCTCCGTGACCTCGAATACGTCCTCCTCGTCGGCGAACGACATCTCGACGTCGAGCTGCGTGAACTCCGGCTGGCGGTCGGCGCGCTGGTCCTCGTCGCGGAAGCAGCGCGCTATTTGGAAGTAGCGGTCCACGCCCGCGGCCATCAACAGCTGCTTGTACATCTGCGGCGACTGCGGCAGCGCGTAGAACTTGCCCCGGTGGATGCGGCTCGGGACGAGGTAGTCGCGCGCCCCCTCCGGCGTCGACTTCATCAGCATCGGCGTCTCGATCTCGAGGAAGCCCCGGCCCGAGAGGTAGTCGCGTATCGCCTTGACGGCGCGGTGCCTCACCTCCAGGTGGCCCAGCATCCTGGGCCGCCGGAGGTCGAGGTAGCGGTACTCGAGGCGCAGGTCCTCGTGGACCTGTAGGTCCTCTTCGGCTAAGTTGAAGGGGGGCGTCTGGGCCCGGGCGAGGACCTCCATCTCGCGGACGTGCAGCTCCACGGCGCCGGTGGGCGCGTCGTCGCGGCGCGTCCCGTCGGGCCGGAGGCGCACCTCGCCGGCGACGCGGACGACGTCCTCGCCCTTGAGCTTCGTGGCCGCGGCGTGCAGGCCCTTGTTAACCTTCGGGTCGAATACGAGTTGGGTGAAGCCGTAGCGGTCGCGCAGGTCGACGAAGAGGACGCCGCCCAGGTCCCGGCCCTTCCAGACCCAGCCGCAGAGCGTGGCCTCTCCGCCGACGTTATTTTGGTTCAGCTCGCCGCAGGTGTGGTTTCTTAGCATCTTTCTTTTCGGGTTCCTCCGCGATTTTAAAACTACCGGATTCGAACATATAGAAAGGGTTAAATATTAATAGTGCGCCGGGTTCCAATCGACCTATCTTGCGCCACTCCAAATCCAAAGGCGGGGATTTGATATCCACTACGGAGAATCCGGTTATTACTTTTTTTTCGTCGTCGAAATAGCCGCATATGACTGTACCTTTATATATGCGGAGAACGACCATTTCCGGGTCCGTCTTCGTAACCAGGAAGATTTCTTGCTTTTCGGCGAAGCCCAGGCCGCCTAAAAAGCAGAAAAACAGGGATAGAAATATAATCGGAACAATTAACGCTATCGGTTTGGGGAGCTTCGGGAAGATATCGCGTCCTACAAATAATAAGCTTCGGCGTTCCGCGGAAGCCTTTAATTTATTTCGGTATCCTTTAACGTCTCTACAAAAGAACAAAGGTTCGACGAATAATCCAAGGGCCACAATAAAAATAATGACGCTTACCAGGACGCAACAAGTTTTATCGTAGCCGTATATTAATAGCGGAATGACTACGAAGGTAATAACGGTTAGAGCTAATGCCAGTATTCGGAACGCCAACACGTCCGTTTTTTTTCTGTACAGGTTGAGAAAGAACGTTATCACCCAGATAAGTACGAAGCCGAATATTACTAAGAAACCTAACGTTCTCATGACGGTCGAAAAGGAAACTTCGATTAATGAAGGAGGGATTATAAAGTAGTTGCAGTATCCCGCTTCGTAGATAAAACATAAGGCGTACGCGAGGAGCGGCGTTCCCGCGACGATAACGCCCTCCGAAAACCAAAGAGCTTTTTTAGTTTCCGACGTTCCGGACGAGCCGTTTTTCGCTTCGGGAGAGCCGGC
>DATKXQ010000319.1:0-5325 GCA_035528975.1 bacterium | reverse complement strand
TCGCCCTTCAGGGCCATCACGAGGCCCCAAATAGACAAGCCCAACGCGCAGACCCAGAAAGCGAGCCAGAGGACCAGGCTTATCGCCCAACCGGCGCACGGGAGGAAGCCCAGAACAACGCTCAGTATTATCAGGACAATGGCGCCGATAACCTCCACGCCGAAGAGAACGGCACCCTGCTTGCCGTGGAATTGGCAGAACGCGTTCTCTTTCTTGGCCAGCAACGGGATGAGGAAGAGGATGCCCAGGTACCCGATGGCCGCCATTACTTTGCCTTCCTCTATCTCGGGCGGCAATACTTTTTGTTCTTCGCCGTTAGTCATGCCTTACCTCCGGATAATTAGTTAAGCCGTTATTCTTTCGGAACCGGCGCGCCGCTCGCCTACGGCGCGTACTATCAACACTATTTTCAAGGCCGCGACGATACACAATACGGGCACGAAAACGACCGGCGGCCATCCTAACTTCAAGCGGACTACGTCCACCAGAACCAACCCGACCACTTCCCAAACGAACACTACGAAGCCGCGGCGGCCGTGCCGCGCTACGTCGCCTCGGCCGTACAGGTGAGTAAACAGGCCGAAGAATCCTACGTACGATAACCCTCGCCAGAAAGCATCCTTCATCGAGTGCCGGATTCTAACAAAATATCGGCTACGCGTGCAAGTTATTTATAACCCGCGACGAAAGCGGCTAAAAGACTAACGCGCTTCCTCGTCCGGCGGCCACGACGTCAACGTGGATACCACTTCCTCTATTATCCATTCGGGCGTAGAGGTGCCGGCCGTAACGCCGACGACGTTGTAGTTTTCGAACCACTCCGGTTTAAGTTCCTCCGCGGTCTCTACGTGGTACACCTCGGCGCCGGCGGCGCGGCAGATCTCGGCGAGCCGGCCGGTGTTTGCGCTATTGCGCCCCCCCACGACCACCATAACGTCGACCTCCCCGGCCAGCTCGAGGGCCGCCTGCTGTCGCTTGGCCGTAGCGTTGCAGAGCGTATTGAAAACGCGGACCTCATTCGCCTTCCCGAGCAGGACGGCCGCGATGCGATGACACGTCTCGGCCGCGTGCGTCGTTTGCATAACCACGCCCATCTTTTCCATGGCCTTAACCGCCGCGGCCTCCTCTTCGGAGTTTACTATGACCGCAGCGGGGCCGGCGTAACCGGCGATGGCCTTAACTTCCGGATGGTCGCGGTCGCCGATAATGACGACTTCGTAACCCTCTTCGGCCAGCGCCCCCGCGCGCTGCTGGACCGCCTTGACCGTGGGACACGTCAAGTCCAGGACGTCGGCGCCTTGGGCCTCGAGCGCCGCCACGGCCGCGGGCGGCAAGCCGTGGGACCGAATTATTACCGTGCCCGTGCCCACCTCGGCCACTTCGCGCGCGGCGCGAACGCCCATCTCCGCCAACCGCGCCACGACTTGCGGATTGTGGATGAGTTCTCCCAGCGTGTATACCGGCCGCACCGCTTTCGCCCCGGCCTCGAACGCGGCCTTCGTCGCACGCTTTACGCCGTAGCAGAAGCCGGCGTCCGAAGCGACCGTAACTTTCATAATACCTCGGCCGGCGGGAGGCCGTCCTCCCCGTGCAACTCGGCGCGAAGAGCGGCTATGCCCGCCATGAGTATTTCCGCGACGGCTTTATAAGTATCTTTCGACGGCGGCCGCTCCCGGTACGATTCCAGGTCCAACGGCGGCCCGAAGCAAACCGTAACCTTCGCTCGCCGCGGGGCCTTCGCGCCGCGGGGGAAAGACTCGTACGTGCCGTCGACGTAAGTCGGGACGACGGGCGCTTTCGCCATATAGGCCAACAACCCCGCGCCGACCATAGGCTTGCGCAGGCCGCCGTCGTACGAGCGAGTGCCTTCCGGAAAGTACATGACGAGCTTGCCCTCGTCGAGTTTGCGGAGCGCCGCCTTCAAACCGCCGGCCGACCACATGTCGCGGCGTATCGGAAAGGCGCCCCATATTTTGATGAGCGCGCCGGACAGCTTTCCCCGAAAGAGGTCCGCCCGCGCCATATAATACATCACCCGCGGCGTCGCGTTGCCCAAAAGGGGCGGGTCCAGATACGAGGCGTGGTTGGCCGCGGCCAGAACGCCCCCCCGCAACGGGACGTGCTCGAGGCCGCGGGTCTCGAAATCGAAATATATTTTCCCCAGCGGCCAGGCGACGAAGAAGTGGGAGACGCGCCACAATACCGCCCGGAGAAAATGGCCCGCGTCAAAACTCATCCGCGCTGCGCTCCCTCGACCGTCACTCGTTTCACGCGTTCTATTATCGACTCCACGACGTCGGCGAAGGCGACTCCCGTCGTGTCGATATAGACGGCACCCTCGGCCCGTTTGAGCGGGGCTATCGCGCGCGCCGAATCCCTTCGGTCGCGCGCCGCCAGGTCTTTCTCGACTTCGGCCGCGTCCACCTCCCTGCCCCGGGCCGCGAAGTCGCGGGCGCGCCGCCGCGCGCGCTCGGCTATAGAAGCGTCCAGAAAAAACTTGCACGGCGCGTCCGGGAAGACGACCGTACCGACGTCGCGGCCCTCGACGACGACGCCGGGAGGCCTCGCCAGTCGGCGCTGCAGCGGCAGGAGTACCGCGCGCACCTCCGGCAGGGCCGAAATCGCGGAAGCCGCCTCCGCTACTTCCGCCGCGCCCAACGCCGCGGTAACGTCTTCCCCGTCTATTTTTATGACCGGCTCCCTTTCTCGGAGCTCGTACTCGACCTTCGTATTATTGAAAAGCGCCGCCAGCGCTTTGCCGTCGTCGAGGGCAACCCGTTCCCGCAGCGCCTTATACGCGAGGGCCCGGTATAATTTTCCCGTCTCGACGAAAGCGAACCCCAGCCTCCGGGCTACCGCCAAACCCACGGTGCTCTTGCCGGAGGCGGCCGGGCCGTCCAGCGCGACGACTATCGCTCTCTCGCGGCCCTCAGGCGTCACGCAGCGCCGCCACCTCCTCGGATGTAATATCCCGCCACTGGCCAGGCGCCAGCTCCCCCAGCTCGACCGGCCCTACGGATATGCGAAGCAACGACGTTATCTCGTGGCCCAGCGACGCGAACATCCGGCGTATCATCCGCTTCCGTCCGTAGGTCGCGCTCACCGTAACGGCCGACCCGCCGCCCGCCGCCTTAACCGCCTCGACGTCGACTTTTGCGACGTGGCCGTCGTCGAGTTCGACGCCGGCCGCGAGCGCGGCCGCGTCCTTTTCGGAAAACGGGCGCTTCACGGTTACGACGTACCGCTTGACGACGCCGAACGAGGGATGCGCCACCTTCTGCGCGAGCGAGCCGTCGTCGGTCAATATGAGCAATCCCTCCGTATCGGCGTCGAGCCGGCCCACCGCTTTCAAGTCACGCAGGCGGCGCGGCAACTCGTCGCCGTAGGTTTTGCGTCCGAACGGGTCCCGCGCGGTCGTCAAAACGCCCCGGCTTTTATAATACGCTACGTAACGGAACCGACGCCGCGCCTCCACCGGTTCGCCGTTTACCGTGACGGTAGAGCCCGGCGCGACGCGGAAAGACAGGTCCCGCACGACTTCGCCGTCGACCTTAACGCGCCCCGCGGAGACGAGGCCCTCTACGGCCCGGCGGGCGCCGAGGCCGCACATCGCGAGGTAGCGGTTGATGCGGATTCCCCGGCGTTCCACCGCAGCTAACCCTCCGCTTCGAATTCTTCCAGAGACGGGAGGTCGTTTAAGCCGGTTAGGCCGAAGTAATGAAGGAATTGTTTGGTGGTGCGATAGCGGAAGGGGCGCCCGGGCATATCCTCGCGGCCGTCGGTGGTTATCAATTTCCTCTCGAGCAGGGTCCTCAGGACGCCGTCGCTGTTCACGCCGCGGATCTCGTCTATGGTCACGCGGGTCACGGGCTGGCGATAAGCGATTATGGCCAACGTCTCGACCGCGGCCCGGCTCAAGCGGGGCGCCTTTTCTATCGGCAGGACTTGTTTGGCCCACGGGGCGAACTCGGGACGAGAGAAGAACCGGTATCCCCCCGCCACGAAAGCCAACTCGACGCCGCGGCCCTCGTATTCCCGCTGGAGTTCCTGTATAACCGCTCTCAGCTCGTCGCCGGAAGCCCCCACGACGGCCGCCAGTCTCTTCAAAGGCAGCGGGTCGGGCGTTACGAACAGGACCGCCTCGACGACGTTTTTCAGCGGTAAGCTTTTTGTCTCTTCGTTCTCGCTCATACCAAAGCCAGGGTTGGATAAATCCAAATTTCGTCGAACGCCCTATCCTGACGGACGCGACACTCGCCGACGCGCAGGAGCTCGAGCAAGGCAAGGAAGGTTACCACGACTACTATCCGCGACCCCTCGAAAAGGTCCTCGAAGCGCACGCGGCCGCCCGCGCTCTTAAGCTTTCCCCTCACGTATCCCAGTCGCTCCTCGAGCGTCGGCCCGCGGCGCCCGGGCATGATGTCGCGCGCCTCCGGCGCACGCGCCAGCACGTCCCGGAACGCCCGCAGAAGAACGAAAATCGAATCCCCCTCGTCGCACTCGTTGCCGAAGCGGCCGTCGCCGCCCGCGGGGTACTTCGATATTTGTTCGGCCTCCCGCTCGGCGAGCGTCGAGGCGGCGCCCTTATACTTCCGGTACTCGAGCAGCTGTGCCACGAGAGCCGCGCGGGGGTCTTCCGCCTCGCCCGCCGGGACCACGGCCCGGGGCAAAAGCATCGCCGACTTTATCTCCATGAGCGTCGCCGCCATGACGAAGAACTCCCCCGCGACGGCGAGGTTGAGCTCCTCCATCAGCTCGAGGTACGACAGGTACTGCCCGGTTATGTAGGCGATGGGGATATCGTAGATATCGACCTCGTCCTTCTGGATGAGGAACAGGAGCAGGTCGAGAGGACCTTCGTATACCGGGAGCTTTACGCGATAGTCCATAGGACGGCGGCCATCACATTTTCGCGTAGATATTAGCCGCGCGGTACGCCTCGTCGCACGTCCGCCCGGCCACTTCCCGCGCGCGCCGCGCCCCGTCGACTAAAACGTCCCGCAGATAATCGGGCCGCCGCGCTAACTCCGTACGCACTTCCCGGATGGGCTCGAGGTGCGCGTTGACGGCGCGGGCCAGCGCCAATTTGCAATCGGTGCACCCTATCCGCGCGTTTTTACAATCCTCGTAGACTTCTTTCGCGGCCGCGGCCTCGAAAAGCTTGCGGTAGTAATAAACGTTGCACTCGTCAGGATGGCCCGGGTCACGCCGGTACGCGCGTTTGGGGTCCGTGAACATCGCCTTGATCTTCTCCTCCACCTCTTCGGGGGAGTCTTTGATATAGACGGCGTTATCGTACGACTTCGACATCTTGCGGCCGTCGAT
>DATKXQ010000318.1:0-3300 GCA_035528975.1 bacterium | reverse complement strand
GATGCCGACCTCGCTCGCGCAGGCGCACCCCACCCGCTTCGACGGGCCGCCGCGCGTCGTCTGCGTCGGCTACCAGCTCGCGGACGGCGGCCTGGCCAGCCACCGCGACATGTTCGACGACCCGAGCTACGACGAGGCCCGCAAGCTCGCGAACCGCGTCGGCGATTACCTGCGCCGCCACGGCCCGTTCGAGCCGCACCGCCTCCCCTACGCGGAGATGGAGTACACCACCATGCCCGCCGTCCAGGAGAAGCTCGAAGGCCGCTGGGAAGATATTTAATCCCCCACGCCACTACGGAAATAAAAGCCCCCGCCGCGAGGCGGGGGTTTTGTCGTCCCTTGACGCCGCGCCGGCGAGCGGCGTCCAATGGCAATGGGGGTCGTTTTATTAGTCTTGACATAAGGGTTAGGATATGATAAAAATATAAACGTTAGCGGGGTAGGGGTACCTACTAGGCGATTAGGAGGTAAAAGAGACGGGAAAGGCGATGCGCCTCGGGGCGCCGTGCGCGGCTATAGTAAGCTTACTGGCCGCGGCGGCGCTTTTATCGTGCCAAGGGAATAATAGCGGCCCAGATTTATTGGGCGCGGCGTCGCGCGAAGAAGCGTTGATGATTTACGGCTACGTTACGGACGCCGACGTTGGCGGCCCGATCGTCGATGCTTACGTTGTGTGGCAGTGCGAAACGTGCGGCGGTCAAACACTAGGCACGGACTTCACCGACGACGAAGGGCGCTACGAGATCTACGGCGAGGGCTGGTCGAGCTCGCACCCGGGACATAATTTCTACGGGACGGCTAGTAAGCCAAGATACGAAACCGGCGAAGGGTGGATATACGATTTCGACCCTAGTAAGGTTCCCTACCGTAAAGACTTCGCGCTCTGGCCGGAGTAAAAAGGGGTTGCCGAGATGAAGAAATTAACTGCTTTGGTCATAGCGACGGTAACGGCGGCTTTCGCCGGCGATTGGACTGAATACCCGTTGGAGATACCGCCTACGATTACCAGCGTCGGCAGGATCGCGGTAAACGATGCGCGCGAAGGATACGCGTTTACCGGTGGCCCTCACAGCGTTGTAGGGCCATTACTGAGTTTGGAGGGCGCTGGATGGAAACTGCTGTCGCCGCCGCCTGTGAATATGGCGTACCCGTCGCTAACGCGGGACGGGACGCTCTACGCGTTGGACGACGCCAGCTCCCGTTCGCTCTGGCGTTTCCTTAAGCCCGACGTGTGGGAACGGGTCGCGACGCCCGGCGAAATAGGTATGGTTAAATTCGTACGCGTCGTGGGCGTGGGGCCGAACGATTTCTGGGTTTTGGGCGGTACTACGGACTGCCAGGTAGTCGCGGCTCATTATAGCGGGGGCGGGCCGCGCGACATCTACCACCTCGGCCGCTATAGCTCGTCGCAGTTACGCGTCCTCGGCGATCTCGCCGTCCCGCGGGCCGAGAACCCCGGCCTTGAGGCCTACGTCGCGCTTCAGACGTTGGAGAACGGAATATGGCCCGCCAAGTGGGTATTGGCGGTGTTGAAACCCGACGGCCGCTGCTCCTTTTATCCCATCCCCCGCGGCGACGAGGAGTTTCACGTCGAGGGACTTGTGGCCTACCGCCCGGGCGAAGTCCGCGTAGGGATGGTCAAGAACGGCGCCGGGGGCCCCACCTACATCTACGCCTTCGAGAACGGCCGGTTCCGGGAGATAGCGTATTACGCCGAGCGCGTCGTTCTTAAGTGTTACGTTACCCCCGCCGACGGTTGGGGCACGTCTTATACCAACAAGGTATACCACTGGACGACCTCAGGCCCGGGCGAGTTCTATACCTTGTCCGGGACCGTCAACGACCTGGGCATGGTAGACGTGAACGACGGCTGGGCCGGCGGGTATAAACGATTGCCCGGCGGCGAGACGAAAGCGATAATGTGGCACTACACCGGTAACCCCGCCGTCACGCCGACGTCGCTGGGCCGCGTCAAGGCGATGTTCCGCTAAGGGCCCGGCGTTCGCGCCGGCCCCTTCGAGCGGCCCGGGCGAACCCGCCCGACTAGAAATACCGGTATTTTTTACTTGACATCGGACTTAGGAAAAGATAAAATTTATACGTTAAAGGGGTAGGGTACCCACTAAGCATTTAGGAGGAAAAGAGATGGGAAAGGCGATGCGCCTCGGGGCGCCGTGCGCGGCTGTAGTAAGCTTACTGGCCGCGGCGGCGCTTTTAGCGTGCGGCGAGGGGAATAAGGAAGCGGCCTTAGGCCCGGGCTTGGGGGCGGCCCGCGACGAGTCGTTGGCCATCTACGGGTACGTGACGAACGCCGACACCGGCGGCCCCCTCGAAGACGCCGACGTAACGTGGTATTGCGATACTTGCGGCGGCCAGGTCCTAGGGACCGACTCCACGAACGCGCAAGGCCGATACGAGATTTACGAAGAGAGCTGGGCCAGCGTCCACCAGGGGCACGATTTTCACGGCACCGCGGGTAAACCGTATTTCCAAACGGGATACGCGTATATAGAGGATTGGCCGCCGGAACCACCGCCCGTACGGCGCGACTTCGCCCTCTGGCCCGAATAGGGACGGCGGCGCAACTAAGGAGGTGATTACGTTGAAGGTCCTCTTAGCACTCGTCCTGGCTACGGCCCCTACCGCTATGGCGGGCGTGTGGGTGGAATACGAGCCGCCCGAAGGCGGCGGCGTTAACGCCTGGATCGGCGGTTTAGCCGTAAACCAGGCGGGCTTGGGATACGCGACCTGCCCCCGTACTGGCGGGGGTGATTTTCTTAAGTTGGAGAACGGCGAATGGCAACTTTTAGGGCAACCCCCGGTATTCCCTGTACATTTATCTATAACCGCCGATGGTACGCTATACGCCATGGATTCCCACGGCTCGGGTAACATCTGGCGCTATTCCGCGACCGGTTGTTGGGCCTGCGTCTTGACGCCCGGGGGAGTAGGGGCGGTTAAATTCAAAGGAGTGGCCGGCGTGGGGCCCGACGAGTTCTGGGCGTTGGGCTCGAACCGCGACGCCCGGGCCATCGTGGCCTATTACCGCAACGGCGGCGTCGCCCAAATCTACGACCTCGGCCGTTACCGCACCGACCCTAACTTATCGACTCTCGGTCATATCGTTGCGCCCCGGGCCGAGAACCCGGGCGCCGAGGCCTACGTCGCGCTGCAGACGTTGGAGAACGAAATCTGGCCCGCCAAGTGGGTATTGGCGGTGTTGAAACCCGACGGCCGCTACTCCTTTTATCCCATCCCCCGCGGCGACGAGGAGTTTCACGTCGAGGGACTTGTGGCCTA
>DATKXQ010000317.1:0-5211 GCA_035528975.1 bacterium | reverse complement strand
CGCGGGGAACCTCGGCGCGTTCCTCACCCGCCACCTGCTGGGGTCCCCGCACGAGCTCAACCTTCTAATACGCCGCCGGCCGGTGCCGTTCGACGCCGGCGCCTATCCCAACGTCCGCGTTTTCCGCGGCGACCTGGACCGCGCCGAAACGCTGGCCGAACCCTGCCGCGGCGTCGACGCGGTCGTCCATTTCGCCGGCGTCCTTTTCGCGCCCCGGCCGGAAAAATTCCTCCCGACCACCAACGTCGCGTACGTCGAGAACCTCGTGGCCGCGGCGCCGGCCGTCGGGACGACGTATCGGGGTGGTTAAAGGCCGAGGGACCGGATTGCCATCAGCCTTTAAGTCTCCTGACGCATACCCCATCTCCAGGCCGAGGTCGGCGCCGCGAAATCGCCCTTTTTTTTAAAGCTATTCCTTAAAATTCTAGCTTTTTAAAAATACTTCGGCTTGAAAAGCGGCCTCGAATAAGTTATCTTAATTAGTAATGAGAGGACTCGTTTTATGCCGCGTCTGATAACGGTTTCGAACAGACTACCCATAACCGTTTCCAAGAAAGGGGACGAACTCTCGCTTAGGCCGAGCGTGGGAGGACTGGCTACGGGCTTGGCCTCGTTGTACAAATCGCGAGCTGCCGCCTGGGTCGGTTGGCCCGGAATAGCTTCCGGGCGCCTCGACGACGGCGAGAAGAAGGAAATAACGCGGAGGCTGGCCCGCGACAGCTGCTATCCCGTATCCCTCTCCCGCTACGAAATCGAAAACTACTACCAGGGCTACTCCAATAAGACTATTTGGCCGCTCTTCCACTATTTCCCCCTTTATACGGTATACGAGAAGGCTTACTGGAACGCGTACCGACGCGTTAACGAGAAGTTTCGCGATGCCGTCGTGGCGCTGGCCGAACCGGGCGACGAGATATGGGTCCACGACTACCATTTGATGTTGTTGCCCGGCCTCCTGCGGGAGGCGGTCCCCACCGCCGCCATAGGGTTCTTCCTGCACATTCCTTTCCCCTCCTCGGAAATATTCCGTCTCCTGCCCTGGCGCGAGGAAATATTGGAGGGACTACTGGGCGCGGACGTGATCGGGTTTCATACGCACGGTTACGTACACCACTTCGCCAGCTCGCTCCGGCACATATCGAGATACGAATACGCCGAGGGGCGCGTCGACGTGGGCAACCGCGTCGTCATCGTCGAGGCTTTTCCGATGGGGATCGACTTCGAGAAATGGGCCGGGGCGGCCGAAAAGGCCGAAGTCCAAAACGAGGTCGAGAAAGCGCGTAAACAACTGCGCGACCGTAAAGTAATCCTCGCGGTGGACCGGCTCGACTATACCAAAGGCATCCCCCAGCGGCTCGAGGCCTTCGAGCTCTTTCTCCGCCAGCACCCGGAACACCGCGAACGTTGTTCGCTGGTTATGGTGGCCGTTCCTTCGCGCACGGCGGTGGAAACTTACGCCGAATTGAAACGACGCGTCGACGAACTGGTCGGAAAAATCAACGGCGAGTTCGGGACCGTGGGTTGGGTGCCGATCTGGTACCTCTACCGGTCGCTGCCGTTCGAAAAATTGGCGGCGTTTTACGACCTCGCCGACGTCGCGCTGGTGACGCCGGTGCGCGACGGCATGAACCTCATCGCCAAAGAGTTCCTGGCGACCAAGAGCGACGGCCGGGGAGTGTTGGTGCTAAGCGAGTTGGCCGGCGCCTCCCAGGAGCTCGGCGAAGCCCTCCTCGTCAACCCCCACAACAAAGAACAAATCGCCGCCGCCCTCGCCACCGCGCTGGTCATGCCGGAAGAGGAGCAGCGACGGCGGAACGAGGCCATCCGCGTTCGCCTCCGCCGTTACGACGTTACGAGATGGGCGGAGCAATTCCTCGCCGCGCTCGCCCGGGCGAAAAAAGCCCAAGCGGAGCTCGCGGCGCGGAGGCTCCCCCGGGAAGCGCGACGAAAGCTTCGGCACGATTACCGCGCCGCGCAGAGACGCCTCCTCCTTCTCGACTACGACGGGACGCTGGTCCCTTTCGCCCCGCGACCTGAATACGCGCAACCGGACGCCGAGCTAATCCGACTGCTCAAAGCCCTAAGCCGCGACGAGCGCAACGACGTCGTCATCTTGAGCGGCCGTCCGCGGAAAACGTTGGAGGCGTGGCTGGGTTTTTTGGAGCTGGCGTTGGTGGCGGAACACGGCGCGTGGATCAAGGAACGAGCAAAGACGTGGTCCCCGCTCAAACCCCTGCGCGACGATTGGAAAACGCATATCCGGCCTATAATCGAAAGTTGTGCCGACGGCATCCCGGGGTCGTTCGTGGAGGAAAAAGATTTTTCTCTAACGCTCCACTACCGCGCGGCCGACGCGGAACTCGCGGCCCTTAGAGCGGGCGAGTTCAAGGAGGACCTTTTCCACGAAACCGTTAATCTGGGCCTCGAAATTTTAGAGGGGAACAAAGTGATCGAGGTCCGCAACGCGGACGTGAACAAAGGGCGCGCGGCGCTGCGCTTCCTCGACCGCGAGCGGTGGGATTTCATCTTGGCGGTCGGCGACGACCGCACCGACGAAGACGTGTTCGAGGTCTTACCGGCGGAGGCGTATTCGATTAAAGTAAAGCTCGAGCCCTCGCACGCCCATTTCAACGTCGACTCCGCCTCGGAGGTCCGTAAACTTTTAAGGCAACTAGCGAGGTAATGCTATGCCCAGCTTAGCCGATTACCGCGAAATCGTCGGAGACGAGGTCCTGCACGACATTTGGTGTAAGGCGCGCACCTTGTACGGCAAGCACGTCCTTCATCTCAACTCCACATACCAGGGAGGCGGCGTGGCCGAGATGCTCGTCTCCCTCCTGCCGTTGTTGAACGATACGGGCCTCGACGCCGGTTGGCGGATCTTGCACGGACATCCCGACTTCTTCACCATAACGAAAAAATTCCATAACGCCCTTCAGGGCGACGTCGTAAACCTGACGCCGATGAAAAAGCGGCTCTACGTCCAAGCGAGCGAGGCGTTCTCCGTTTACACCCATATCGACCACGATTGCGTCATCATCCACGACCCCCAGCCGCTGCCCCTGATATCTTTCTACAAAAAACGGCAACCCTGGATATGGCGCTGTCACGTCGACCTCTCCCGCCCCAACGCCGAGCTATGGGAGTACCTTAAAGATTTCCTGATGCGCTATGACGCCGTCGTAATCTCCAACGAGGCATACCGCAAAAAAGACCTGCCGGTGCAACAGCGCGTAGTCTATCCCGCGATCGACCCCCTCACCCCAAAAAATATGACGATCTCCGATAAAGACGTCGAAAAATACCTTAGAAAATACCGCATCCCCACCGATAAACCGCTGCTCACGCAGGTCTCCCGTTTCGATAAATTCAAGGACCCGGAAGGGGTCATCCGGATCTTCCGTAAAGTAAAGGATAACGTCGATTGCCGCCTCGTCCTCTGCGGCAGCATGGCCACGGACGACCCGGAGGGTTTTCGGATCTACAGCGGCATAGAAAAAAGCGCGCGCCGGCTCATAGAAAAGGGCGACATCGTCCTAACCACCGTGGAAAACGATATCCTGGTAAACGCGCTCCAAGTAACCTCCGCGGTGGTCCTCCAAAAGTCGAAGAAAGAGGGTTTCGGCCTGACGGTAACGGAGGCGCTCTGGAAAGGCAAAGCGGTCGTGGCTTCCGGCGTCGGCGGCATTCCGCTCCAGATCGAGGACGGCGTCAACGGCTTCCTGCTCGAGCCCGACGACGAGGACGGCTTCGCCTCCCGCCTCGTGCAGTTGCTCGAGGACCCGACCATCGGCGAGCAGCTCGGCGCCCGCGGCCGCGAGACCGTCCGCGAAAAATTTCTCATCACCCGGCTCGTCGGCGACTACCTCGACCTCCTCAGCGACGTCATCAACTTCCAGCATTGCCCCGCGGCCTACCGACCGCCCGGGACTATGACATAGGAGGTTGACGCCGAGGGCGACAGCGGGTATCATTACGTAGTAGTCTCTTTCGACTTGGAGGGGAGGTTGCCGGCGTGAAAAGGATTTTCAGCGATTACTGGCCGCTGGTCGCGGCGGTCGTTTCGCTTTGGCTCGCGGTCGGCTGGTTCCTGGTAGTATCGCTTGAAGGGACGGACGGGCACCTCGTTTACGCCCTCGACGACGCCTACATCCACATGGCGATGGCGAAGAATATCGCCCTCCACGGCGTCTGGGGCGTAACCCGGTACGGGTTCTCGTCGACCTCCTCGTCACCTCTTTGGCTCCTGGTATTGACGGCGTGTTACTACGCCTTCGGCGTGAACGGCGTAACGCCGTTTATTTTGAACGTCGTCTTCGGGACGGCGGTTTGCGCGGCGGCCTTCGTTGTCCTGAAAAAAAGCGGCGTCGGGAAAATACGCCTCCTCGTCTGCCTTTTCGCGATAACGTCCTTAACGCCCCTCCTCACGCTCATATTCGGCGGCATGGAACATACGATGCATACGTTCCTCGCCGTCGCGTTCCTTTACGCGTCGACGTCCGTCCTGGCGAAGAGCGCGCCGGCCGGCAAGGACTACGCCGCGGTAATCGGCCTGTCGCCCCTCCTGACCCTCGCCCGGTACGAGGGCATATTCCTGGTCGCGGTCGTCGCGGCGCTGCTCCTCCTCAAGAAGAAATTACCGGCCGCGTTCCTGGTGTTGGCGGCGGGAGCGCTCCCGCTGATCGTATTGGGTTTTATCTCGACGTCTCAAGGATGGTACTTCCTGCCGAATTCGATCATACTGAAAATCGACAGCTCCGGCCCGTACGAATTCGGTTATAAAACGGCGCTGAACCTGTCCGGGTTTGGAAAGGTCGTCCGCACTCCGCACATCTTGATGTTGATTCTCGGGTCGCTGGCCGCTTTCGCGCTCGCCGTAAAAAAATACCGGCACCTATGGCACCCGGCCGCAATAATGCCGGCCCTATTCGTCGCAACCGCTTTCCTCCACATGCAGTATTGCCGGACGGGGCACTTTTACCGGTACGAGGCGTACCTGGTTACGTTGGGCCTGGTTACCCTCGGCGCGGCGCTCCCGGCGGCGGCGCCGAAAGCGGTTCATGCCGAATTGAAGAGGGCCTCGCTCGCCTACTATTCCGCGGTGGCGCTGCTGCTGGCGTTCGCCGCGTGGCCTCTGTGCACCCGGGCCGGCGACGCCTACCGCGACACGCCGCGCGCCCCGGTCAACATCTACGAACAACAATACCAAAT
>DATKXQ010000316.1:0-6174 GCA_035528975.1 bacterium | reverse complement strand
CGTCGGCTTGCCGACGGCGCACGCGTACGGCTAGGGGGAAATAGGGTATGAATAAGGTGTTACGCGCCCTCTGGAAACTCCTGACCTCCCTCGAGGTCGCGGTGGTCCTCGTCCTCGTCCTGACGGCCTTTATGGTCGTCGGCGCGCTCATCCCCCAGGATATGGGCGAGGAGTTCTACCTCAAGGCCTGGGACGCGGGGACGTACCACACGCTCCGCGACCTCGGCCTCCTCAACGTCTTCCGCGGGCCGGTGTTCATCGTGCCGGCGGTCCTCTTCGGCCTCAACCTCCTCTGCTGCTCCGTCGACATCCTCCGCAAATTCTCCCCGAAGGGGATAACGGCCCGCTTCGCCGTCTCGGCGCTTTACCACCTGGCGATGCTGGCGATGTTCGCCGGCTTCTTCACGACGTTCCTGCTTGCTTACGGCGGCGAGCTGACGATTAAGGCGGGCGAGGCCGTGCGCGTGCCGTTCGCGAAGGGCGACACGCGCTGGGCGAAGCTGGCGCCCAAGCTGGGCCTGGAGGCGCCGCGCAACGAGGAGTCGCCGTACGAGCTGCGGCTGGCGACGTTCGAGACGACGTACGTCGAGAGAGACGGCACGGTTTTCGTAAAGGACTGGATAAGCGAGCTCGAGGTCGTCGAGGACGGCAAGGTCGTCAAGGCCAAACGCATAGAGGTCAACGAGCCGTTGGTGTACGGCGGCGTGAAGTACTACCAGGCGTTCTTCGACCAGACGATAAAGTTCGCGGTGGACGGCGAGGCCGCGGAGGTGGGCATCGGCGAGCCGCTCGCGGTGGGCGAGGAGACGATGATGGTCTCGACCGTCAAGAGCGGCACGCTGCTCGGCGACGACGGCCCCAAGCCGCTCGGGCCGTACGTGGAGCTAAAGGAGATGCCGGCGGACAAGTGGCACCGCGTCACCAAGGACGTGCGGTCGGGGACGCGGCTCGAGCCGGGCCGGCCGCTCGAGATTAAAGGCCACGACGTCACGTTCGTTTCGTTCGAGGAGTCGAGCGGCCTGACGTATAAGCACGACCCGGCGGTGAGGTACCTCTGGGTAACGTGGATATTGTTCACGGCGCTCATCGCGGTTCGGATATATTTCCAGGAGTCGACGCTGCTGTGGTTCCGAAGGCGCGGCGCGGCTTAGCGTACGGCCCGCCCGGCGGGCTTTTTTATTTTTGACAATTCAAGATAAAACTTGCATAACGGGCCGTAAAGGTTTATATTATAATGGAGTTAATGTATGGTGTTTTGGAGGACGGACCTTGGCCCGAAAAAAGAAAACCGACGATAATATCGAGGTTCGGATAAAGGAACTCGAAGACGAGTTGCTTTCGCTGAAGGCGGATTACTTCGGCGCCGCGATAGACGATTTGCGGCGGCCCAAGGGCCCGTTCGCGGTCGTGACGTTCCGCGCCGGCGGCAAAACGTACGCGTTGCCGCTGTGGTCGGTAAAGGGGATCTCCCGGGCCGTCGCGATAACCGAAAAGGGCGGCCTCGGGACGGCCTTCCTCGGCGTCATTAACTACCACGACGAGCTCGTCCCGGTGCTGGACGCGGCCGCGGCGCTCGGCGCCGAGAGCCGCGACGTCGGCCTGGGCGACCACGTGTTATATTTCACCGCCGCCGGCCTCCGCGTCGCCATGGTGGTGTCCGCGGTCGTCGACGTCGAGACCTTCGACGGCGACAAAATCATATCCGCCGGGGAAGCGGGCCTGCCGCGGCGGCCTTTCCTGGGCGCATACGACCTGGGCGGGAGCATCGTCCGCATACTCGAGCCCGCGGCGTTTTTGCCGGACATCGCCGGCGGGGCCGAGGATGTCGGGGGCGGAGAGTGAGCGACGGTTTCCAACTCGGCGATAGCGGATTTGGAGCGTTGAGCGGTTTTCTGGCCCGGCGCTTCGGCCTGAATTACCCGCCGGAAAAGCGGGCCGAATTGGAAAAGGCGTGTGCCCGGGTCAACGACGGCCGGGGCGCGCCGGACTTCTGCCGCTCCGTAACCTCCGCGGCCGGCGACGGACTACTCCAGCGGCTGTTGAACGAGCTGACGGTCGGCGAGACTTATTTCTTTCGCATCCAGGCCCATTTCGACGCGCTGAAGAACGTCATCCTGCCGGACATCGTCAAACGGCGGGCGGCGGAGAAGCGCCTGCGGATCTGGAGCGCCGGGTGCGCGACGGGCGAGGAGCCGTATTCCATCGCGATGTTGATTCTGGAGACGGTGCCGGACGCCGGCGATTGGGAGATAGATTTCCTGGCGACGGATATTAATACCGCCTTCGTCGCCGCGGCCCGCGCGGGCCGTTACCGCGAGTGGTCCTTCCGCAAAGTAGACGATTATTGGCGCGCGAAATATTTCAGGCCCGCGGCCGACCGGTGGCAGGTTTCGGACGAGGTCCGGGCGATGGTCCGCTTCGTGCGGGCCAACTTGTGTGACGAGCGAGACAACATCGTGGCCGGGGGGCCGCAGCCGTTCGACCTCATCGTCTGCCGCAACGTCCTGATATATTTCGGCGCCGAGAGCATAGAGCGGGTGTCGGCGCTGTTCCGCCGCTACCTTGCGCCGGGGGGGTGGTACGTCGGCGGCCACGTCGAACCGATGTTATTCCAAGACGGTTTTGAGACGTTAACTTTTCCGGGCGCCTTCGTATACCGCAAGCGGCCGCCGGCGGAAATAGCGGCGGTGCCGAAGCGCCGGCGTCGGCGCGAAGAGAAGCGGGTGCCGGTCGGCAAGAGGCCCGCCGCCGACGAGCTCGAGCGGGCCGACCGCCTCGTGGCCGCCGGCGACGACGACGGGGCGCTGCAGCAACTTTCGAAACTGACGGCGGCGCGCGAGGATGCGGACCTGTATTGGCGGTTGGGCCGGGTCCTCGGGAACCTCGGCCGGTACGAGGAGGGGCTCGAGTGGTGCCGCCGCGCCGCGGAGTTGGACCGCGAGAACCCTTTCGCCTACTACGTCGCCGCGCTCATCCAGGAAGAATTGGGCAAGAACGACGAGGCGTTCGAGAATTTACGCCGGTCGCTTTACGTCGACAAGAACTTCGTACTGGGTCATTTCTCGATGGGGAATTATTACCGGTGGCGGCGCGACGAGGGCCGGGCCGCGCGCTCGTACCGCAACGTCGTACGTTTGTTGGAGAACCGCGCCGACGACGAAGAGATTTCGGGCGACGGCCTGTCGGCGGGCCGCCTGCGCGAGATAGTAACGCAGATATTGTGAGATAACGAGTCATGGCGGAAGAGCAAAACGGGCCGGAAGCTCCCGGCGAACAGAGGCCGCGAGGCGCCGTGGATTGGTCGGCGCTCTTCGAGGCCATGTCCGACCGGGCCGCGGAGGACAAGGTCGCCGACATCCTGGCGGAGCGCGCCCGCCGGTTGGCCGTTCCCGAGGAGGAGGCCGGCGCCGACGCCGGCGCCGTCTACGCGCTTTTTACGCTGGGCCGGGAGAAATACGCGCTGTCGACGGCGGTCGTGGCGGAGGTCGTAGAGACGCCGAAAGTGACGCCCGTGCCCAAGGCGCCTCCCGTGGTCGCCGGCCTCTTCCACAGCCGCGGCGGCGTCTACGTCGCGCTGGCGACTAAAAACCTGGTCGGTTTGCAGGACGGCGGCACGTACCGCGACGCGCTCGTGCTCGCCGGCGCCGTGCCGCGGCTGGCGCTGCTCGTCGACGAGGTGACGGCCACGAGGGCGATCCCGGCGGCGGACATTCGCCCCGGCGACGTGGGCGCCCGGGCCGTGGCCGGCGTCACGGCCGACCACCATATCGTATTGGACGCCGACGCGCTGTGGGCGGAAGCCCGCCGGGCGTTGGGTCTCGACCGCGAAGGTGCTTAGAGGTGGCGCTGCAGGGCAAATTGGAAGACATGCCGGTGGTGGACGTTCTCCAGTTCATCTACGCCAGCCGGCGCAGCGGCACGCTCCACCTCGAGAGCCGGGGGCGCCGCGGCTTCGTCATCTTCCGCGACGGCAACATCGGCCAGGCCACCACCAACGCCCCCGAGAACAACCTCGGCCATATCTTCGTCAGCAAGGGATTGGTAACCGAAGACGGCCTGGCGGCCGCCGTCGCCGGCCAGCGGTTGGAATTCAAAGGTATGCCGCTGGGCCGGGTCCTGGGGAAGATGGGCTTCGTCGGCGACGAGGACATAAAGGCCGCGGTCGTGGAACAGATCGAGGCCGCGGTCCGGGACTTCGTCCTGTGGCTCGACGGCGACTTCGTCTTCGAGCTCGGCACCGGCGGCGCGCCGCCCGACGACGTCGCCGTCTCCATCGACGGCCTCCTGCCGGGCGTGAACGTCGACACCCAGCACCTCCTGCTGGAGTGCATACGGATTTTCGACGAGAAGGGCAAGGGGCCCGAGGGCCGGGGGGAGCCGGCCGCGGCCGCGGCCGAACCGGCGGCCGAGGTTACGCCCCCCGAGGAGATCGAGGAGCCGGCGCCCCCCACGCACACCGTCTTCCTGTATTCCAACAACGAGCCGCTCTTCGCCTTTCTCGACATGATCGCCAGGAAGAAAAGGGTGGAGTGCCGGGCCTTTCAATCGTTCACCGATCTGATGTTGACGGTGGAGGGCGTCCTGCATGACGACAGGTTGCCGGTCGTGGTCCTGGACGTGGATTTCGGCGTCAAGGGCCAGCAGGACGTGCGGGTGGAGCGGGCCGCGGAGTTGCTCTCCAAGGTGAAGGCGGCGTCGCCGGCGACGGACGTTATCTGCGTCGCGGCGCGGGCCAGCTACACGCTGCGCCTGGCGCTGCTGGACCGGCGCGCCCGGGCGGTCATATCGATGCCGCCGCCCGCCTTTATGAAGGAGCAGCCGCCGCCGGCGGACGTGAAGAACTTCGTGCGCGAGCTCTGGATGACCATAATAGAATCGTTCCGCATCTACGACCGGATACACGTGAAAGAGCAGTGGCGCCGCCGCATCGGCTCGCTCGAGTCCTACCTGTTGAAGCTCAAGAAATTCGTCCGCGAGGCCCAGAAATCCAACTTCACGTTCCTCGTCTCGCTCGACCTTTTGAACATCATCTCGGAGAACTACGAGCGGGCGCTGCTGCTCGTCATCCGGGAGGGCCGGGCGGGCGGCATCGGCGGCTTCGGCGACGCGCACGACGGCACCCCCCTCGGCATTTTAGCCAAGAACATCACGATCCCGCTAGACGACTATTCGATATTCAAGACCGTCGCGGAGCGCAAGACGACGTACCGCGGCCGGCCGGATCCGAAAGTCCCCATTCACGGCGAGTTGTTCGAGCGCATCGGCAAGCCGTATTCCGGCGAGGTCATGATCGTCCCGTTGATATCGAGCGGCCGCACGCTGGCCATGATATACTGCGACAACGGCGACGTCGACAAGCCGCTGGTGTACGACGAGCTGCTGGATTTATTATCCAACCAGACCCACATCCTGTACGAGAAGATGCTGGCGGAGATGATACCGAAGGGCGCCGAGGGATAACGGCGGGAACCGCTTGCGGCGGGGCCGGATTTTTATTATAATACACCGATTAAACGCTCAAGCGCCCGGAGGCGTCGAAGGGTACGAAGAACGCGAAAGCGCGGGAGGTGCCTGCGATGTATAAATGGTTATTCGCATTCGTTTTAATAATCGCCGTGGCCGCCGTGCCCGGCTGCCGGCGGACCGGCGGCGGGCCGGCCTACTACGGCGGCGAGGATGAGAACGTCGTCGAGGGGTCCGTCGTGGTCGGCGAGATCGTCCCGGCCGATACGGACGTGGGCGAGGAGATAGACGAGTTCGCCGAGGGCGGCGAGTTCTCGAGCGGAGCCGTCGGGACCGTCGAAGCGACGGAGGTCCCGGGCCACGTCGCCGAGCCGGCGCCCACCGGCGCCACGGGCACGGTGGACGGCTACCGCGTCCAGGTAATAGCGAGTTCCTATCAGGACAACGCCGATAACGTCGCCGGCCAGGTGCGCGCGGCCTTCGGCGGCGTCGGCGTCTACGTCGAGCACGTCCAGGGCCTGTACAAGGTCCGCGTCGGCGACTACAAGGACCGCGTTTCCGCGGAGGCCATGCGCGACCGCCTGCGCAACGCCGGCTACGCGGACGCCTGGATCGTCAAGGAGCCGGTGAACCAGTAACGGCTAAGTCTTCCAGAAATAAGAAACCCGCTCGAAAGGGCGGGTTTTTTGTTGTCTACGAGCTCGTGCGTGT
>DATKXQ010000315.1:0-6094 GCA_035528975.1 bacterium | reverse complement strand
TATCGACAGACCCTCCGACGGCGTGGGCAGCACGAACACGTCCGAACCGGCGAGTAACCGCGGCACGTCGTCGCGGAAGCCCAGGACGTGGACGCGGCGCGCTATGCCGAGCTCCTCGGCCTTCTTCATTATCAAGGGGCGGCCCCAGTGCCCCTCGCCGACGACGGCGAGTCGCAGGTCGACGCCGTCCTTCGCCACCGCGGCCACCGCCTCCAGGAGGTCGTCGTGGCCTTTGGCGTCGAGCGACGCTACGACCGTCGCCACCAACGCCCAGCGGGGGGCGCCTATTTCGTGGCGGAAGGACAAGCGGTCGCCGGCGGCGCGGATGAAGGGCGCGGCGTCTATGCCGTTCGGGATGTTTACCACCTTCGCGCCGTCGACGCGGCACCGGCGCCGCAACTCGTCGGCGATCTCGGCCGAGACGGCCACGTGCTTGTCGAAAAAGCGCCGCAGGCAGAAGCAGTAGAACCTCGCCGCCAGGTCGCGTTTCTCCCGCAGCGTGTGACGGTCGAGGTTGATCTGGCCGTGCTGGGTGGATACGACGACGGCGCCGGCCCGCCGGGCGCCCCGGGCCGCGACGAAGTCGGCCCGGCGCGTATGGGTGTGGACGACGTCGAAGCCCTCGCGGCGCACGAGCGCGGCGTAGCGACGGGAGGCCGCCAGGTCGTATTTGCTCTCGATCTCTACGTCGAAAGTGGGAATCCCCGCTTCGCGGAAGCGGGACACGTACGGCTGGCCGCCGGGCGCGGCGAGCGCGACGTCGAAGCCGCGGGAAGGCAGCTCGGCGCACAACGTCAATACCGTCGCCAGGTTGCCGCCCCACGACGAGTAGTTATGTACCATTAGGATTTTCGTCCGGGAGGCCACACCCGCTCCCTCGGCCGCGGTTGCGGTAAAGGCACGGCTCAACTATGGCCGTGCCGAAAGCCCGCTTCAACCCGCCCGACCTTCGCCCTCAATTGGCGGGCCCTTCCTTTTCGGAACCGTGGAAAAGACGGTACCAGAAACTCTCCCGCTTCGCCTCGCGGATCTCGGCCAGCCGGTCGACGAAGTACACGCGGTAGTAGTCCACCATGTCCGCGGGCGAGAAGACGGGCGTCAGCTCTTCATCTTGAAGAGCCTCGTAGCGCGCTTTGAAATCCGCGTCGGCTTTGAGCCTCTCTTCTATCATATTGGCGCACTCGCCGTCCTCGCCGGCGTCAAATTTGGCCCGGATATCAGCCGGGAGGACCTCCCGCCACGTCTCCAGGCGCTTCGCGAGGTTCTGCTCCTCGGTCTCCTTGAGCGCGCCGAGCACCAGGATGAGGACCGCCGCCACCACCATTATCGGCAGTACGATTTTCTCTACTCTCCAAGCCGACATAGCAACAACCCCTCAGGCGAAGGACAGGGCCGCGTAGCCGACGACGTGGTCGTAGTCGCCGGAAGTTTCCCCCGAGTTGGCGTACCGGATGAGCGTACCGGCGGTTCCGCCCAGGGCGCGGAACGCCATCAGCGCCACCGCCGCGGGCCAGACGCCGCACATCGAAATGTCGTGGGCCCGCACGACCTCCAACAGGCCCTCCGCGTCCAGGGCCGTGAGGCGCTCGAGCGCGAGCGCGTCCTTGCGCTCGGCCGCCGCCGCCGACTCGTAGTGCGTCATATCGCTGGATATAATAACGACCACGTCGTCCCGATAGGGCGCAAGGGCCGCCGCCAGGCCCTCGCCGGTCGCCGCCACGTGGGCCCAAGACATGGGCCCGAGCGCCACGGGGACGATGGCGGCCGCCGGGTTCACGAACTGGACGAACGGGACGACGACCTCCAACGAGTGTTCGGCCCGGTGGGCCGCCTCGTCCGCCTCCAGGAGCGGGCATTTTTCGAGGATGGCCGCGGCCACCTCGTCGTTCACCGGCGCGTCGCCCAGCGGCGTCCGCCACGCCCCGGCGGGCCACACGGCGTACGGAGCGCCCTCGGCGCGGTGCTTCGGCCCCAGCAGCACGACCGTCCCCGGAACGTCGAGCCGGCCGAACAACTCGCCCGCCGTCGCGCCGGAGTAGATATAGCCGGCATGGGGACACAGGCCCCCCAGGTATCGCCGCCGCTCCGCCGCCGGGACGCACCCGGCCAACTCGCGCCGCAGCGCCTCCTCGTCGGCGGGATAGAACTGGCCGGCGACCACAGGAGTTCTAAGGTTTGGCGTTCCCATCGCGCGCGGACCTGTAACTGTAGTCGCGGATGGCCGCGATCTCGTCGTCGGTCAGCCGGCCGTCCTCGATACTACCGCGTATGAGCATCGCGAGTTTTTCCTTCTCGCCCTCCGACAAACGCGGCAGCTCCTCGGAGATGGGTACCAACTCGCGTTTCAGCGCGGCGGTCTCGTCGGCGGGGACGCCGGCCTTGCGGGCGAGCCGGTCGACTATTATCTCCGTCACCGCCAGCTCGGTTCCCTTCTCGCCCCGGATAACCGCCAGGAGTTGATAGGCGGTGCTCGTCGGGTCGCGGGCTCCGCGGGCCAATACGATCGCCGCCCACGCCGCCACGACCAAAACCGCGCCGCCCGCGATTATAACCGCGGGGAGACACCCGCGGCGACTTCGGCCCCTGTCTTCGGAATTCATAAGGAGCGCACGAGCCCCGCCGGTATTATAAGAGCCGGCGGGGGAAGCGTCAAGCACAAAGGGATGCCTTTATTCCAGCGCGGCCAGGTTCTCCGCCAGGCGAGCCGACGTCGCCTTGAGGGTTTCTAAGCGGTCGGCGTCCGCGGCCACGACGTCGGCCGGCGCCTTTTTCACGAAGTTCTCGTCGCTCAACTTGCGGCTCAGCGCCGCGATGTCGCCCTCTGTCTTCTGCCTGGCGCGCGCCAGTCGCTTCATTTCGACGTCGAAATCTATCAGCCCTTCGAGGGGGACGAAGACGGTCATATCTCCCCCGACGGCGGCCGCGGCGTGCGCGGGCCGCTTGCCGGCGGCCAACGTCGACGCGCTCGATATCCGCGCCAGCTCGAAAAAGGGCCTCAGCTCCTCGGCGACGGCGGCGCCGCGCCCCGCCTCCTCGGCGGCGATTACGATGTCGACGACGCTGGCGGGCGGCACGTTCATCTCCGCCCGGACGTTGCGCACGCCCCGTATAACGTCGAACAGAGCGCCTATCCGCTCCTCGGCCTCGGCGTCGAGGCGTTCCGCGGCCGCCTCCGGCCAGGGCGCCCGCGCGCAGAAACCGCGGCCGGGAGCGAACATCCGGTAGAGCTCCTCGGTCACGAACGGCATTATGGGGTGGAACATCCGGAGCAACACGTCGAAGACGTGACGCGCCACGCGCGCCGCGGCGTCGCCGCCCGGCGCCTTGCCGTACAACCGCGGCTTTATCGCCTCCAGGTACCAGTCGCAGTACTCGCCCCAGAAAAACTGGTAGAGGGTCTGGGCGTAGTCGTTGAACCTCATCTCGTCGAACGCCCGCTGCGCGTCGGCGCGCGCCCGCTCGAGCCGCGACAGCACCCACCGGTCCGCCAGCTCCAACTCCGCCGCCGGCGGGACGCCCTCGTCCTCCGCGAGCTCGACGTACGGAAGGAGGAAACGGGCGGCGTTCCAGATCTTATTGGTGAGGTTGCGGCCGAGGTCGAAGCGCTCCTCCGACAGGCGAAAAGACTGCGACTGCGTGCAGAGCGCGGTCAGCGTGTAGCGCGTCGCGTCGGCGCCGTGGCGTTCGATGAGCGTCAGCGGGTCGACGCCGGTGCCCAGGGACTTGGACATGCGCTTGCCCTCGGCGGTTTGGATCATGGGGTGGAAATAGACGGTGTGGAAGGGGACGCGCCCCGTGAACTTCAGCGCCGAGAAGATCATCCGCGCCACCCACAAAAATATTATGTCGGGCGCCGTACACAACAGGTCCGTGGGATAGTAGGACTTCATATCCGGCGTGTCCTCCGGCCACCCCATGGTCGAGAAGGGCCAGAGCGCCGAGCTGAACCAGGTGTCGAGGACGTCTTCGTCCTGGCGCAGTTTCTCCGAGCCGCAGGCGCAGCGCGTCGGCGCCTCGCGCGCGACTACGAACTCGCCGCACTCGTCGCAGAACCACGCCGGGATGCGGTGGCCCCACCACAGCTGCCGCGAGACGCACCAGTCGTGGACGTTGTCCATCCAGTCGAAGTAAACCTTGGTCCAGCGCTCGGGGATGAACTTCACGTCGCCGCGGGCGACGGCCTCGCGCGCGGGCTTCGCGAGCTCGGCCTGTTTTACGAACCACTGGCGCGAGAGGTACGGCTCCACGACGGTCTTGCAGCGGTCGCACACCGCCAACGGGACCCGGTACGCCTTCGTCGCCTCCAGGAACCCCTCGATTTGTAAATCTTTGAGGACCGCTTCCCGACACTCCTCGCGCGACAGGCCCCGGTACTTGGCGGGGACCTCGTCCGTCATGCGGCCGTCCTCGTCGATGACGACCAACGCGGGCAACTCGTGGCGCTGCGCTATCTCGTAATCGTCGGCGTCGTGGGCGGGCGTAATCTTGACCGCGCCGGTGCCGAACGCCGGGTCGACGGCGTCGTCGGCGATGACCGGCAGCTCCCGGCCCACCAGCGGGAGAATGACCCGGGACCCCACCGCGTCCTTATAACGCTCGTCGGCCGGGTTCACCGCCACCGCGGTATCGCCCAGCATGGTCTCGGGACGCGTGGTCGCGACGACGACGCCCTCGCCGTCCCCCGCCGCGGGGTAGCGGACGTACCAGAGCATGCCGTCGGTCTCCTCGTGGCGGACCTCCAGGTCCGACACCGCGGTGCGGCAGCGGGGACACCAGTTGACCATGCGGAGGCCCCGATACAGCAGGCCGTCTTCCCAGTAGCGGACGAAGACCTCCCCCACGGCGCGAGAGAGCGCCGGGTCCATGGTAAAGCGGAGGCGCGTCCAGTCGCAACTGCAGCCCAGCCGCTTGAGCTGGTGGATTATGGTATCGCCGTACTTCTCGCGCCAGGCCCAGGCGCGGCGGAGGAACTCCTCGCGGCCGAGGCCGCGGCGGGTCAACCCCTCCTCGGCCAGCGCGCGCTCGAGGACGGTGTGGACGGCGATCGACGCGTGGTCCGTGCCCGGCAGCCACAGCGTATCGAAGCCGGCCATGCGACGCTGGCGGACGCATATATCCTGTATCATGTTATTGAGCGCGTGGCCCATGTGGAGCGAGCCGGTCAGGTTGGGCGGCGGGATGACGACGACGAACTTGCCCCGCGGCGAGGCGGGTTGGGGCGGGGGCGTGAATACGCCGGCTTCCTCCCACTCGCGGTACCAGCGCTCCTCGAGCTCGGATGGGTCGTAACGGGGTGCGAGTTCCTTGGGCACGGAGATCACCTCGGCCTTAGCCGTTATAATATTTTCCGGAACCGAAAGCGCGCCGGAAACGCGCGTCTCGCCGATTAAAAAAGCCGGCTCTCGGGGCCGGCCTTTTGAGTGTTACGCGCATACCTCAACAAGGCCGGGCCGGCGCCCCGCTTACCACGACAACTACTACCGACCGTATCGAGCCAACGTTCATATACCCGCTTCACCCTCTCGCGTCGATTATAACGGAAACGGCGGGAAAGTCAAGGCCAATCTCCGGGCCCCGTACGGCTTCCGTGCGGCCTTATCTTACGTACCCCAAAGCCTTGAGCTGGCGCTGGAGCGCCGGCGAAAGGCGGACTTCGTCCTGGGCGAAAGCCCTGGCCGCTACGGCCTTTTTAGCCTCCGCCATCACCTCGCGCTCCCTGGTCAACAGGCCGGCCGTTTCCGAACCGGAAGCCGTCCCGGCGAGGTTGTACTCCTGCCACGGGTCTTTCGCGCGGTCGTACAAAATCTCCGTTCCGGCGTTCTCGTCTTTAAGGTAATAATAACTTCCGTCGACTAACGCGTTCAATTCGATGCCGGTCCTCGGCCCGTCCTCGTGCGACGGCGTTAACATCATATGGATGCCTTCGAGAAGCAGTTCCCGCCGGGGCACGTCCCTCCCCTCTTTCATATAGGGCCCCAGGTCCAAACCGTCCCACTCGTCCGGGGCCGCGCACCCCGCGAGCGAGGCCAGCGTCGGAGGCAAGTCGACGAGGTTTACCGGCCCCCCCACGATCGCCGGCGCGCAATCCGGCGCT
>DATKXQ010000314.1:0-2684 GCA_035528975.1 bacterium | reverse complement strand
TTGCGCGCCAGCTCTATATCGAAATCCAGGTGCGACGAGGACGACCGCATCAGAAAGAAGAAGCGCGCCGCGTCGACGCCGATGCTTTCTATGACCTCGGACATCGTGACGAGGTTGCCCGCGCGCTTCGACATCTTCACCTTCTCGCCGCCCTCGAGGAGGTTGACCTGTTGGGATATGATTACCTCCAGCCAATCGGCGGGAAGGCCCAGCAGCTCCACCATAGCGTGCAACTTCTTGGCGTGGCCGTGGTGGTCCGGCCCGAGGACGTCAATGACTTTGTTAAAGCCGCGGTCGCGCTTGTCGAGGTGGTAGGCGATGTCCGTCATGAAGTACGTGGGGCGGCCGTCGGAGCGGACGATGACGCGGTCCTCGTCGTCGCCGGCGGCCGTCGTCCTGAACCAGAGGGCGCCGTCCTTCTCGTAGGTCGCGCCGCGGCCTACGACCGACGCTCTCGCTTCTTCCACCTTTTCGGGGTACAGCGAACTCTCGCGGAACCAACGGTCGAAGGAGACGCCGAAGTCTTCCAGGTCGGCCCTCTGCGCGGAGACGGTCTCTTCGGCGGCGGCGGCGGCCACGGCCCGGTCGTCGTCGGCCGGCGAGATTTCGCCCCGTTCGTACAGGCGGCGGGCGAGGTCGACGACGTAGTCGCCGCGATACCCGCCCTCGGGGATTTCGGCCTCTTCCCCCAGGCTTTCGAGGAGGCGGGCGCGCACGGATTGGCCGAGAAGGTCCATCTGCGTCCCCACGTCGCAGACGTAGAATTCCCGCTCCACGTCGTGGCCGGCGAAGGCGAGAAGGCGGGCCAAAGCGTCGCCGAAGGCGGCGGCGCGGGCGTTCACGGCGTTGAGGGGGCCGGTGGGGTTGGCCGAGACGAACTCAACCTGTACCCGTGTTCCCCGGCCCAGGTCGCTTTGGCCGTAGTCGTCCCCTTGCTCGAGGGCGGCCCGCAGGGCGTCGAGGACGACGTCGTCGGCGAGGCGGACGTTTACGAAACCCGGGCCGGCGACCTCGGCCGCCGCTACGCCGGGCGCGCCGCGCAGCGAGGCGGCGACGTCGGCGGCCAGCGCCCGGGGGTCGGTACCGAGCTTGGGGGCGAAGACGAGGGCGGCGTTGGTCGTGAGGTCGCCGTGCGCCGGGTCCGGCGGCACCGCGAACTCGGCGTCGCTCGCCGCGACGTCGGCGCCGGCCTGCGAGAGGCTTTCGAGGAGGAGGGCTTGCAGGGTTTCTTCCATTACGCGGCCGCGGGGTCGAAGGGGACTTGCGGCGCGTCCCCCCACAACCGCTCCAGTTCGTAGAATTCGCGCGTCTCCGGGTCGAACACGTGCACGACGACGTTATTGAGGTCGAGCAGGATCCAACGGCCCATGTCGTAGCCTTCGGCGTGATGGATGGCGAAGCCGTTTTCGTCGGCGGCGTCTTCCAATCTTTTGGTGATGCCGCGGAGGTGGCGTTTCGTTTCGCCGCTGCAAATAACGAAGTACTCGGCGAGGGCCGGAAACGAGCGCACGTCGAGTATAACGATGTCGCGGGCCTTGAGGCCGTCCGCCTCTTTGGCCGCCAGGAGCGCTTTTTGCCGGGAGTTGAGTTTTTCGTCCCGGAACGTCGTTCCGTCCGCCGGTTGCTTTTTACGGGTCACTTACGAGGTCCGCCCCGGGTAGGCCTCGAGCCCCGCCGCCAGACAGGCCATCGCGCGCGCGAGCTCGTCCTCGTTGAGTACGTACGCGATGCGGGCTTCGCGGTCGCCGCGGCCCGGCGTCGAGTAGAAGCCGTTGGCCGGCGCCAACATCGTCGTCTCGCCGTCGAGGTCGAAATCGGTCAACATCCACGCGACGAACTTCTCGGCGTCGTCCACCGGGAATTCGGGCGCCATGTAGAAGGCGCCCTCGGGTTTATATGCCAGGACGCCCGGCATTTTGGAGACGGCGTCGTAGACGACGTTGCGCCGTTGCTCGAAGGCCGCGATCATCGGCTCCACGTATTCCTCGGGCCGTAGTCTCAGCGCGGCGACGGCGGCGAACTCCTCCACCACCGGCGGCGACAGGCGCGCCTGGCCCAGTTTGAGCGCGGCGGCCGTGACCGCCGCGTTGCGCGAGACCAGGCAGCCGATGCGCGCCCCGCACAGGCTGAATCTTTTAGAGAGGCTGTCGGTGAGGATTACCTGCTCGGCTACGTGGGCCAGGTTCAACATCGGCGTATGGGTCTTGCCGTCGTAGACGAACTCGCGATAGACCTCGTCGGCGATGATGAAGAGGCCGTGTTTTTGGGCCACGTCGGCTATCATATGTAATTCGTCTTCGGTATATACGGTCCCGGTAGGGTTGTTCGGGTTGCAGATAGCGACGGCGCGGGTCCGGGGGCCTACGGCGGCCTCTATCTCCTCGCGCGGCGGCAGGTGGTAGCCGGAGGCCGGCTCGGTCGCCAGCGGCCTCAACGTCACGCCGACCGTCGTCGCGAAGCCGTTGTAGTTCGTGTAGAAAGGTTCGAAGACGATTATCTCGTCGCCGACGCCGGCGACGCAGAAGAACGCGAAGAGGAGCGCCTCCGAGCCGCCCGTGGTGACGAGGATTTCGTCCGTCGAGAGCTCGATGCCGAAGCGGCCGTAGTATTCGCGGTACGCTTCCCGTAAGGGGACCTCGCCCTCCGAGCGGCCGTACGCTATCACCTTCTCGGGGTACTCGCCG
>DATKXQ010000313.1:0-5036 GCA_035528975.1 bacterium | reverse complement strand
GTATCTTCGCGCCGGCCCGCGCGGCCTTCAGTAGCATCTCGGACTCGAGGTCGAAACCCCGCCGCGTGAGCGGCAACCTCTCGACCGCGCCGAGCCGGAGCGCCCGGTAGCCCGTCTGGCTGTCCCGCACCAGCCGCCCCGCGAGCATCGATATCACCGCCGACGTGAAGGTGTTGGAGAATATGCGCTGCGGCGGCATGCCGCGCAGGTCTCCCAACCGGGTTCCGATTACGACGTCGGCGCCCCGCGCGAGCGCGGCCAGCATCGACGGAATCGCCGCCGGCTCGTGTTGGCCGTCGGCGTCGAGCGTGACGACGGCGTCGTAGCCGCGTCGCCTCGCTTCCGCGAAACCCGCCAGCAGCGCCGCGCCCTTGCCGCGGTTGGGCTCGAGCCGGACTACGGTCGCGCCCGCGGCCGCCGCCTCGGCCGCCGTTCCGTCGGGCGAGCCGTCGTCGACGACGATGACGGGAAGGTAAGGCCGCGTCGCCGCGACTACCTTTCCCACCCGGCCCTCTTCCCGATAGGCCGGGATTACCGCCGCTGCGTTCACGCCTTCGATTTCACAAGTATAATATAACAACGGGTAAGATAAATATTAAAATAATTATCGCTCCCGCGGCTCGCGCGCACCAACGCCGCGACCTCTCGCCGCCCCGCCGCGCCAGCCCCGCCAGCGCCAGCGTCGCGACGGCGGCCAGCCCCAAAACACTCAAGCTTACCGGCGCGAACGGCATGTTGCCGTTTATGAACAATACGGCGAGGACGGCCGCCGCCCCCAGCGACCCCGCCCAACGGCCCACGGCGCCGCGCTCCGACGACCACAACTCGCCGGCCGCGGCCCCCGCCAAGACCGCCGCGGGCAGCGCGGCCGGCAGCCACTTCGTTGGCTCGAGCGGCATCGGCGCGTAAACGCGGAATGACGTCGTCGCGAAGTTGAGGGCCGCCAGCGCCAGGACGAGGAGCGCGGCGAGGGAGTGGGCGGCGCGGTCCCGGGCGCCGACGAAGTAACCGGCCGCGGCGAGCGCGACGACGACGGCGAAGCCCAGGCCGAGCGGGTCCCAGAAGAGCATCGCCGCGGCGTCGGCGCCGAGTCTCTTAACGACTAGTTTCGTTTCCGGGTAAACGTCCGGGGCCGCCGCCAGCGCGGCGCGCAAGTGGGCGAAGGGTACGCCGACGCGCAGGTATTCCAACGCGGCCGCGGCGACGAAGACGACGGCGAAGCCGCCGAGCCAGAGGAAGGCGCGCGCCCCGGGGCCGTTCTTCCGGAGGGCTCGCGCCGAGGACCAGAGGAGGTAGAACGCCGCCAACGCGAGGTAGGCGACGCTGAAGGCGGCGGCGACGCCGGCGAACAAACCCGCCGCCAGCGAGGAGGAGAGCTTTTCGTCCTCGTCCGATTTCAGGAAATAGTAAAGCGAGGCCGCGGCGGCCAGGGCGGCGAACGTCTCCCGGGGGAAGAAAGTGTTGGCCACGACCGCGGCCGGCAGGACGGCCCAGATGAACGACGCGGCCGCGGCCGCCCACGGCCCGGCTACCCGGGCGGCGACGGCGCCTATCAGCGGGACGCAGGCGGCGCCGGCGATTACGAGCTCGGCGTGCGGCGGTACGCCCAGGCGCCAGGCATACGCGAGGCGCACGGCCACGGCCAAAAATACTAACGCCGCCGACGCGGCGAGGTGGTAGTTTTTATGCACGTGGGCGGTGTCTTAAATAAATATACGACGTTGGCCGGCGCTTACTGCTGCGCGCCGCAACATTTTTTATATTTCTTGCCGGAGCCGCAGGGACACGGGTCGTTGCGGCCTACCTTCGGCCCCTGGCGCACGACCGTCTGCTGCCGGGAGGCTTCCGGCGTATTGGCGTACGCTTCGCGGGGCCGGCGCGCGAGGGTCGCCATCGCCTCGAGCTCGGGGTGAACCGTTCGGACCCGGGCCGGTTGGGGCGTCGGCGCCTCGCGGCCTATGTGTACGCGGAAGACCTTGGAGACCGTCTCGTCGTCGACGCGCGACAGGAGGTCGTCGAACATGTTGTACGCTTCGCGCTTGTATTCGACGAGCGGGTCGAGCTGGCCGTAGGAGCGGAGCGAGATACCCTCGCGGAGCTCGTCCATCTCGGTGAGGTGTTCCTGCCAGTTCTCGTCGAGGGTGGTGAGCATGACGTAGCGTTCGATCTGGCGGAGGAGGTCGGCGCCGTAGGCTTCCTCGCGGCGGTCGTAGGCGTCGGTCACGGCCGCCATCACGTGTTCGACGATGGCGTCCGTATCGTCCAACGCCGCCAACCGGTCCACCGTCACCTCGGCCGGGAAGCGCGCCCGCGCCCACGTCACGACGGCGGCGAGGTCCCACCGCTCGGGCTCGAGTTCCGGGGGCGCGCTCTCGGCCACGACGTCCTCGAGCTGGATGCGGATGAGTTCGAAGACGTCGTCGCGCAGGTCGTCGTTGTGGAGGATCTGGTTGCGGAGCTGGTAGATTATCTGGCGCTGGCGGTTCATGACGTTGTCGTATTCCAGAACGCGTTTGCGGATGGAGAAGTTCTGCTCCTCCACGCGCTTCTGCGCGCGCTCGATGTTCTTGGTGATCATCGCGTGCTCTATGGGCTCGCCTTCCTCCAGGCAGAGGCGCGTCAGGATGCCGGCGATGCGGTCCGAGCCGAAGAGGCGCATGAGGTCGTCCTCGAGCGAGAGGAAGAAGCGGCTCGAGCCCGGGTCGCCCTGGCGGCCGGCGCGGCCGCGCAGTTGGCGGTCGATGCGGCGGGCCTCGTGGCGCTCGGTGCCCACGATGTGCAGGCCGCAGGGGACGTCCTCCCGGCAGGTCTTGGCCCACTCCGGGTGGTCCGGTTGGTAGTCTCCCGGGCCGTAGAGCAGCGCGCAGTCCTCGCACTGCAGCACCTCGCGCGCGAGCTTGATGTCGGTGCCGCGGCCCGCCATGTTGGTCGCGATGGTGGCGGCGCCGACCTGGCCCGCGTCCTTGATGATCTCGGCCTCCCGCTGGTGCTGTTTGGCGTTGAGGACGTTCTGGGGGATGTTCCGCCGCTGGAGCAGGCGCGATATCGTCTCGGAGACGTCGACCGAGACGGTGCCGACGAGCACCGGCCGGCCGCACTCGTGCATCCGCACGATCTCGTCGATGATGGCGTTGTACTTCTCGCGCTTGGTGCGGAAGATGACGTCCTCGTAGTCGACGCGGCGGACCGGCTCGTTGGTGGGGATGACCATGACGTCGAGTTTGTAGATGTCGAAGAACTCCTGGGCCTCGGTCTCCGCGGTGCCCGTCATGCCGGCGAGCTTCTTGTACATGCGGAAGTAGTTCTGGATGGTGCTGGTGGCGAGCGTCATCGTCTCGCGCTCGATCTCGACTTCCTCCTTGGCCTCCAGCGCCTGGTGCAGGCCGTCGGAGTAGCGGCGGGAGGGCATGAGCCGGCCCGTGAACTGGTCGACGATGACGACGCGGTTGTCCTTGACGACGTACTCGACGTCCTTCTCGAACAGTAGATACGCGCGCAGGAGCTGGCTGATGTTGTGGAGCTTCTCGTTCTTGTCCTCGTACTCGACGCGCAGCTCCTCGCGCAGTTTCTCCTTCTCCTCCTCGGCGGTGTCCTCGTCGCCCTCGATCTCGCTCAGGCGGGTCTCGATGTCCGGGACCTCGAAGAGCGCCGGGTCCGACGGCGAGAGGAACTCGCGCCCCATGTCGGAGAGCTCGACGGCGTGGCCCTTTTCATCCAGCGCGAAGTAGAGCTCCTCGGCGACCTCCGGCATCTTCTTGTCGCGCATCAGCTCCATCTCGAGACGCCGGACTTCTTTTTTCAGCCGCGGGTCTTCGAAGAGCTTGAGGAAGCGCCGGTTCTTGGGGTTGGACTTCATGACCTTGAGGAGGTCGTAGTAGGCGTCGTCCTCGTCGCCCGCCTCCAGCGCCGCCTCGGCCTCGTCCATGAGCTGGGCCGAGAGCGCGAGCTGCTTGCGCACGAGCCGCTCCACCAGCAGCTTGAAGTCGTGGTACTTGTGCGCGTAGTCCTTGCGGCTGGGGCCGGAGATGATGAGGGGCGTGCGGGCCTCGTCGATGAGGACGCTGTCGACCTCGTCGACGATGGCGTAGGCGTAGCCCCGCTGCACCTGCTCCTCGGCGCGGAGCGCCACGCCGTTGTCGCGCAGGTAGTCGAAGCCGAATTCGGAGTTGGTCCCGTAGGTTACGTCCTTGTTGTACTGCTCGCGCCGGTCCTTGGGGTACATCCCGGACTGGATGCAGCCCACCGAGACGCCGACGTACTCCAGCAGGTGACCGACCCACTCCGCGTCGCGGCGGGCGAGGTAGTCGTTGACGGTGATGAGGTGGCAGCCGTCGCCGGCCAGCGCGTTGAGGTACAGCGGCAGCGTCGCGACCAGCGTCTTGCCCTCGCCGGTGGCCATCTCGGCGATGCGGCCGTGGTGCAGCGCGATGCCGCCGACGAGCTGGACGTCGAAGTGGACCATGTCCCACGTCGTCTCGTGGCCCGAGACCTCCCACTTTTCGCCCAGGAGCCGCCGCGCCCCCTCCTTCACGGTGGCGAAGGCCTCGGGCAACAGCTCCTCCAGCTTCTCCTCGCGCCGCGCCCACGCGTCCTTCGCGAACTGCTCGGCCTTGACGCGCCGGTCCTCCGGCGTCATCTCGCGCGACAGGTGGCGCTCCAGCGTGTCCTCCCACAGCGGCGCCGGGGTCGCCAGGTACTCGTCAAGCCGTTCCTCCGTCTCTTCCTCGCCCAGGTAGCCGGGGAGGCTCGAGCGCAGGAAATCCTCGCGGTCGGCGCGGAAGTCCTCGCGGAAGGCGTCCGTGCGCGCGAGGAACTCCTCCTCGCCGACGTCGCGCAACGACTCGCATACGGCGTTAATCTCGTCCACGACCGGCATCATCTTCTTGATGTCGCGGTCGTACTTCGTCCCGAATATTTTGGAGAGCAGGCCCATGTTAATCTCTTGAGAACAATAAAGGTACGCCGTGGTCGGCGAATATCTCCGTGGTAAGGCGTTCGGCGAGGGGCGCGCTTTGGAGCCGCGCGCGTAACGCTTT
>DATKXQ010000312.1:0-3620 GCA_035528975.1 bacterium | reverse complement strand
GGCGCCGGTCGTCGTCGCCGACGCGGACGTGGACGCGCCGGACCTGCACATCCTGCTCGAGCCGGAGGTCGTATCGCGGCGGGAGTTCCGGGCCGGCGGCGAGGCCCGCATAAGGCCGGGGGATTGCACGGCCTGCGGCCGGTGCCGGGAGCTGTGCCGCTTCGACGCCATAAGCGAGGACTACGTCGTCGACGGTACGGCCTGCGAGGGCTGCGGCGTGTGCGTGGACCTGTGCCCGGCGGAGGCGATCGATTTCGTCGAGAGGGTGGCCGGCGAGTGGTTCCTGTCGCGGGCGCGGACGGGGCCCATGGCGCACGCGCTCCTCAAGCCCGGCGGGGAGAACTCCGGCAAGCTCGTCGCCGTGGTGCGCAAGGCGGCGCAGGCGCTGGCGGTGAAGGAGGGCTGCTCGCTCGTGTTGGTGGACGGGCCGCCCGGGGTGGGCTGTCCGGTTATTTCCTCTTTGACGGGGGCGGCCGCGACGCTGCTGGTCGCGGAGCCGACGCCCACGGGGCTGCAGGGTTTCGAGCGCGTCGCGGACCTGGCGGCGCACATCGGCGTCCCGGCCGTGGCGACGGTGAACAAGGCCGATATACACGAGGGCAACGCCGCGGCGATAGAGCGCGAGGCCGCGCGGCGCGGGATTCCCTTCGTGGGCCGGGTCCCGTACGACCCCTCGTTCACCGCGGCCCAGCGCGAGCGCAAGACCGTCGTGGAGTACGGCGGCCCGGCCGCCGAGGCGGCGGCTAAGATCTGGGCGGAGCTCGGCGCCTGGTTATAGCAGGGCCGCGGGTTATGACGCGCCGCCCCGCGAGGGCGGCTTTTTTCTTGCGGGAATATTTGCTATCGGACGACGACCATTTTACCGGAGGCGGCCTCGTCGCCGGCGGTGACGCGGTATACGTAAACGCCCGGCGGCCACGTTGTGGTATCGAGGGCGACGTCGTGTTCGCCGGTGGTCAATGTTGCGGGCGGGACCGAGGCGACGCGCCGGCCGGCCAGGTCGAAGGCCGAGAGGACGACCTCGCACGGCGCCGCGACCGTTACGGAGAAGACGGCTTTATCGCGCGCCGGGTTGGGCCGCGGGCCCCGGACGGCGAAGGACGATTTTCGCGTGTCGGCCGTCTCGACCTCCACGGGGCCGAACCACTCGCTGTGGCCGGCGTAGGTTAGCGCCTCGAGCTTGTAGGCGTACGTGCGGTTGGGGCTTACGCCGGTGTCGATATACGTGAACGGCGGCTCGCCGGTGACGGGGGACGCGTTCGACTTTTCGAATTCGGCGGCTTCGACGCCGGCGCGGTACACGTTGTAGCCGGCGTACGGCCGGTCGGGGGTCCACGTTAGCGCCACGCCGCGGCGTACGGCCCGGGCCGTGAAGTCGGTCAGGCCGGTATAGATCTCCCAATATTTCTTATAGGCCGCGTCGGCGTGGGTCTGTAGCTCTTGGAGACTCATTCCACCTACGACGGCCAGGCCGATCGAGAAGCGGTGTTTGTCGGCTACGCTATAGGGCCCGGAGTTTAAAACCGCGACCCAGTCCCCTGCGTATTCCGTCTTCTTCCACTCGGCCTTGAGCATCTCCTGCCAGCGGGCGGCGTCGCTCTGGGGGGTGTTTTCAGCGACGAATCCGTGGGCGCCGGACGCCTTACCGTCTACCAGGCGGAGGCCTATGTACGGCGGCCTAGGGCCGGCGTTGTACATGTAGATCATACTGCGGCCGGCGTCGACGCCGACGAAATCGTCGTCGCCGGTGCTGAGGCTGAGTATGTCGAAATCGTAAACGAAGGTTACGCGGAGGTCGTCCAGGTCGCGGCCGGAGCGGTTATATATGTAATATTTGAAGAGTACGAAGTCGCGGTTGGGGTCTTTTTCCCAGGACATGCCATGTTGCAGGACGGCCAGGCCTATCCGGTTCTGTTTCGCGCCGCGGTCGTCGGCTCCGAGGAAGGAATCCAAATCCGAGTACGGACCCATTTTTTTGGGGACGTTGTTCCAGGTAGCTTCGTCGCTCCAATATACGCACGGTTGGCTGGGGCTCCAATCGAGCTCCCATGCCCACAGGTCGAGGTAATTCATTACTCGCGCGTCGCCGAACGCGGCCGAGCCAACCCACGGCCCGCCGTAACACATATTCCCCTCGGCCGCGCCGCCGGGGTAGTTGGCGTTGCCGGAATACGGGTTTGCGAAACCGTAGGTTCCGAGGTTCAACAATGTGTTCACGTACAGCCACAATTTGTTTGTGTCGTGGATGTCGTTCGCGCCGCCGTCGGTTGCTGCGTTCGGCGTAACGGCGGAATACGCAAACGCCGGAACCGCTATCGTAAATAACGCAATGATCCCGGCGCGTAAAATTTTTACCCCCATTACTTGTACCTCCTTTATCGGTTAATTGTACGGCCCCGGGGGAGAAAAGTCAATAAATAACTTGACAAAGCCGGCTTAGGGTAGTAACTTTTGAGCGGACTTAGCGGAGTTGACGTAAATAAAGGGGGCGCGTTATGAAAAGGAGATTGGTAAAAATTATCGCCGCGGCGCTCCTGGCGGGAGTGGCCGCGGCTTCGGCTTCCAGGTTGGGCTCGATCGTAAACTCGTTTCCGGCGCGGGTAAACCATTTAATGCCGACGGGAATGGCCTACGCCGACGGTTACATTTGGATGATGTACGTCGAGGGCTATATGGCGAAGCGGGCCCACCCTTCCGGTTCCGTCGTCCGAACGTTCGATTTCTACCCCCATATTGGCTCCTATAGGGGGTTAGCGTACGACGGCAGTTATTTCTGGACGTCGTACAGTTACCGCGACCCGGTCCCCAGGCTGTTAAAAATATCTCCGCCCACGATGAGCGTCGTGGGTTCGTACCCCCTCTCCAAATTCAACGGGCCATTACTCGGGCTCGAGTGGGACGGGAAGTATTTTTGGATGTCCATTCTCGACACTTACTATTACGTCTTCCGCGTTGCGTCAACCGGGTCGATCGTTTCGTCGTTCCGGAACCCGTATCGTTACGCCCCGGGTATATGTTACGTCGACGACCTCCCGGGAGGGCCGCGCCTCTTCGAGCTCAACGGCGACGTTTTCCCCCCCATGTTTTACGTATACAAGGCCCCGGCCCATACTTTCGACTACCGCTTTTACCCGCGCCACACCGGCGCCCGGAACCCCGGATGTTGGGACGGCGAATACTTGTGGACCTATGCGAATCACGACCCGGGGGGCAACGAGTATTGTTACCAGCTCGTCGCCTGGGAGCCCGACTACGCCGTAACGCCCGCTTCGGTGGGTAAGGTGAAAGCGTTGTTCCGCTAACGGCCTTACGACGAATGCGAAGCCGCCCCGCGAGGGCGGCTTTTTTGGCATCGGCTTCGGTTGACGGAACGCCGCGTGGCGCGGGTTATTTTTTTATGATTATTTCGGTTATGATGTTATGGTTGCGCGGGTGAAGTTCGACGGGTGGTATGAACTCTGCGAACGGCGGCGTACTCCCGGGAACCGGGGCGCGAAGGAGGGAAGATGAAAGAAGTATTGCCGGAAGTGGGCGTCGAGTTGGAGCTGTTTTTAATGCGGGGGGACAAGATCGTCGAGCCGGCGTCTTTCGGCTTCCCGGCGGACGAGATGGGTTTTTTG
>DATKXQ010000311.1:0-3907 GCA_035528975.1 bacterium | reverse complement strand
GCCGACGACCTTCTCCGCCGCGGCGAGGACCTCGCCGGATTTCACGAGCTCGGCCGTGCGGTTGATGTCGTACTGCGTCGGCCGGTCCTCCTCCATGAAGTCGACGTGCTTGCGGACGAGTTTGTACACCACCTCCGCGGCGGCGCTGCCCTGGAGCGGCCGCCGGTGGTCTATGGCCTGGCACGCCGCGATGAGCTCGATGGCTAATATATACCAGGCGTTGCGTAATATCTGCTTCGTCTTGATGGCCGTGTTCATACCCATGGAGACGAAGTCTTCCTGGTCGGCGGCGGCGGGGATGGAGCCGATGGCGGCGGGGTGGCAGAGGATGCGGTTTTCGTTCACCAGCATGCCGGCGGTGTACTGCGTCAGCATCAGGCCGCTGAACATGCCGGCGCCGTGTATCAGGAACGCGGGGAGGCCCTCGCTCAGGTGCGGGTTCATCAGGCGGTTGAGGCGGCGCTCGGAGAGGACGCACACGGTCGTCACCGCGGTGCCGAGGAGCTCGAGCGCGAAGGCGAGCGGCGTGCCCTGGAAGTTGGCGCCCGTCACGACCTCGTCGTCGTCCGGGAAGAAGAGGGGATTATCGCCGGCGCCGTTGAGCTCGATCTCGAACATCTGCCGCGCCCAGTCGAAGGCGTCCTTGGCGGAGCCGGCGACTTGCGGCGTGGAGCGGAGGCTGTACGCGTTCTGGATTTTTTTCTTGCCGATTTTACCGGGCAGGAGCATCTCGGAGCCGTCGACGAGGCGGCGGAGGTTGCTCGCGGACTTGACGGCGCCGGGATACCCCCGCGCCTTGTGGAGCCGTTCGTCGAGGCACAGCGTCGTAAGGTTGAGAACCTCGAAGGTCATCGCCGCGACGACCTCCTGCGTTTTGAGCCAGCGGGAGGCGTCGTGGATTTGGAGGGAGCCCATCCCGGCGATTACGTTCGAGCCGTTGATGGTGGCCAGGCCGTCGCGGGCTTTGAAGACGATAGGGGGCACGCCGGCGGCGTCCATGGCCTCCCGGCCGCTCATCCGCTTCCCTTTGTAAAAGGCTTCCCCTTCGCCGATGAGCACGAGGGCCACCTGGCTCATGGGGGAGAGGTCGCCCGAGGCGCCGACGGAGCCGTGCTGGAAGACGACGGGCGTTACGCCCGTGTTCAACATATTAATCAGCGTTTCCACCACCACCGGCCTGAGGCCCGAGTAGCCGACGCAGTGGCAGTTGACGCGGCTCGCCATCGCGGCCCGTACGTCGTCGACGGCGCAGGGCTCGCCGCAGCCGGCGGAGTGCGAGTAGACGAGGTAGCGCTGGAACTTCTCCGTCTGCTCCGGCGTCAGCACGACCTCGGAGAGCTCGCCGATGCCGGTCGTCACGCCGTACATGACCTCGCCCTTTTTTACTTTATCGTCCAGCATCGCCCGGCATTTGCGTATCCGCTCCCACGCCTCGCCGGCCACTTCGACCGGTTCGCCGTCGCGGGCGATCTTGACAATTTTTTCGATCGTCAACGAGTTGCCGTCGAGTTTAACCGCCATGTGGCAGCCTCCTGTAAATCGGCTCCGGGCCGCGGCGTCTCAGGCCGCGGTTATATTCCCTTGGTCGCTAACGTCTCGGCGCTTTCGATAAAGGCCTTCGGTTAATCGTAGCGCCCGTCCGAAGGTCGCGTAGGATGTCCGAAACGATATAAAATTGATAATACGTATACTAACACTTATAAAATGCGCCCGCAAGTTTTTATTATTTCCCCTCTAAGTAGCGTTGACCGGACCCGGGTCGACCCGGCCTCGCCCTTTTTTTGATTGCGGTGATTACGATATTGAGGTTGATTATGTAAGGCGGCCTTAAGGCCGCCTTCTCCTGTGGCGTTGCTTGAGGGACGCTACCGAGTTTAGAACCGCACCTGGAACTGCGCCGAGACCTTGTCGTTGTCGAGCGGCGTCTCCTCCTCGAGGAAATGTTGGTAGTTGGCCATGAACTTGCAGTGGTGGTTCGGGTCGAAGTGGAGGTTCACGCCGCCGGTGACGGCGTTCGTCGCGTCGCCGGCGCGGTCGGCGTCCGGGTCGTAGGATTCCCACCGGCCGCACGGCTCGACGGTTTTAAGCCAGGCGAGAGGCAGCGCGTGTTTGTAACTACCCTGTACGTAGTAACCCGCTTCGGCGTTCTCGTACGCCGCGCCGTAGGGCCGCTCGTACGTCGTGCGGCGGCGGAGCCATTCCGTTTGCAGCGAAAAGCGCTCGCCGTCGAAAGCGAGGCAGCCGCCGTAGCGGGCGCCGTCGGCCGTGCCCCACAGCTCGAGCGGGTTCGCCGGGTTGTAGAACGCGGGCTTGCCCAGGTAGTAGTACCCTTCCGCGGTGAATCCCTTCGCCGATTCCCAGGGAAAGGGGTTGCCCGCGACGCGCACCGCGAGGTCCTTGGACGTATTCTCGTCGGCGCGGTTCGGCCCCGAGCCGTTTATGCCGGCGACGGCCAACCCGAACCAGCGCGTGCTCCCCTCCGGCTGAAACTTGTACTCGAGCTGCGCTCCCACGTCGCGCCCGAGCGGCGGCGCGACGTTCACCGACGCCAGCGAGCGGTCGATGAAGAGCAGTTTGGAGGTCGACGTGTAGGACTCGCGGCTGAAGGGCACGAGGAATTGGCCGACGCGGACCTCCGTATGCGGGATAACGTTAAGCGTGCCGTACGCGTCCAGGAGGGGGTCGTCGCACGCGGCGTCGACGCATATGAAATACCCGGCGTATTCGAAGACTTCGCCGCGGAAGATAAGGTCGGCGGAACGGGCGCTGAAGGTGCTCGTCGAGGCCGGCCCGCCCGCGTCTTCGTCGCCGAACTGGTACGTGTAGCGGCCTATCGCGTAGCCGGATATGATCAGGTTGCCGTGGGTGGACGTGACGACCTCGTAGTCCGCCCGGGCCAAACCGGCGGCGAGAATCGAGAACGTTACAAACAGATGCAACCGCGCGTTACGGGCCATACGTCGGCCTCCTCTATATCGTCCACAGCAGCGTCATTATCGCGCACAGCGCCGTAATGGCGAGCGATACGACCACCGTTTTGCGTAGGACGTTGCCTTCCTCGCCGATGGCGTCGATTATGGCCGCGGCGTTCTGCAGCTTGGCGGGGCTTATGACGGAGGCGAGGCCGCCGCCGATGCCGGAGGCCGCGGCCCAGACCAGGCCCACGACCCGCACTTTATCCGCCACGGCCGCCGTTTCCAGGTGCAACTCGGTGAGCATCGCGATCGACGACGTCTCGGACCCGGATATAAAACCGCCCAGGAGCCCCAGGAACGGTGCGACCAGGCCGTAGAAGTCGCCGAAGGTCGCGGCCGCGGCGTGCGCGATGACGTATACCATGTTGCGCTCGGGCACGGGCAAGGCCCAACCGCCGGCGCCCGCGACTTTGCCCGAGTGGTTGATGACGTACGCGACGGCGAAATATACCGCCGCCGCTACGACGGGGCGCCATGCCCGCCGGGTCCACTTCCGCGCCGCCTGCGCGAACTCGCGGCCCGTGGGTTTCAGGAAGGGGAGGGCCAGGAAGGTCGTCACCGTTACCCAGAAGTAAGCCTGCCAGAAGAAGCGAACCTGGATGGGGGCGTCCGGTACGATACGTACGGGCATCGCGAGTTTCTTGAAGAGCAGGTCGAAGAACGGGAGGCCGGGGGTGTTCGTCAGGGTCGCGAAGGCGACGAGGATGATCCAGGGCGAGATCGCGGCCGCGAGGGACATCCGGCCGCGCGCGGCGACGTCGGCCTCGCTCGGGACGCCGACGTCGTAGAATTTTTTGCCCCGGAGCGTGACGTACGCCGCCATGGCCAGCACGACCGCGGCGCCGGCGCCGACTCCCGTAAGCGTCGTCATGCCGATGCGGTTCATGCCGATGGCGACGAAGCCCGCCGTCAGGCCGGCGAGCAGCGTGGGC
>DATKXQ010000310.1:0-2685 GCA_035528975.1 bacterium | reverse complement strand
GTAGCAACCGGCGGGGCCGGGCGGCCGTCGCGTAGTAAAGGCCGGTACCGAAGGACGCCGCGCCGACGCGAAGCCGCCCCACCGCCGTGTTTAACCGGTTTTCTGACCGGCGCCCTTCTGGCCTGCGCCCTTCCGGCTCGCGCCGCTCTGGCCCGCGCCGCTCTGGCCGGCGCCGCTCCGGCCGGCGCCCTTGGCCCGCCGGTCCGCCAGCAGCTCGCCGCCCACGCCGACGTTCTCGGCTTCGTTCTCCTTTATGAGGACGACGATGGCCTCGGGCGGTATGTTGTCGAAAACGGCCGTCGCGGCTTCCCACAGGCCGCGCGCGAGCCGCCTTTTCTTGTCCACCGCCAACGGCGGCCCCTCGACGGTAATGGTCGGCATAACTTAACCTCTCTATTTTCGTCCGTACGTCGTTAAGCGAACTTGCGCCGGAGCAACGCCACCCGCGCGCGCGTCTCGTCGATGCGCCGCTTCGTGGCCTCGTCCGGCCGCCGGCGGTAGTCGCGCTTCAGAAACGCCAGCCGCACGAGTTGATTGAACATCTTCCGTACGCGGAAGAACCCCGCGAAATCGAACGCCGCCAGGAACTTCAGCTCCCAGCCCAGCCGGCCGAACCACTTCGAGACTTGGCGGTAATCCCGCTCGCCGACGTTGCCCCGCGTCACCTCCTCCCGCAGCTCGACCTTTATCCACTTCCACTGGTAAACCCAGGCCGCGACGACGACGACGAGCAGCGCCCCCACGCCCGCCCAGTGCACGAGGAACGCGACGACGGCGCCGCTCACGTCGAAGAAGGAGGCGAGGAAATTGTGCAGGAAGTGGGCGGCTATGGCCAGCGCGAAGAAGAAGAGGACCGCCGCGGCCCCCAGCCAACAGCTCCGCAGCTCGCGGGCGAGGCCGAAGCCCAGGCCCGTGAGCGCGGTGAAGAACGCGTGGTTGAAGCCGAAGGCGAAGACGCGCAGGACGAAAACCGCCGTCATCGCCTCCATGCCCCCCTGGGCCAACGCCTGCCAGATATAGGTTATGTCCTCCACCCAGGCGAACCCGGCCCCCACGACGGCGCCGAAGACGATGCCCGCGAGCACGTCGGTGAAGCGGTGGCGGAGGACGAGAAATACGAGGAGGAGCGCGAGGCCCTTCGCCGTCTCCTCCACCGGCGGCGCGACGAACGAGGCCGTCAGCGCGTTGCCGAGGAACGGCCCGAATACGACGTTCAGCGAAAGGCCGAAGACGGTGTTGAGGGTCCCGGCCGCGACTATCGCCGGGACGGCCCCCCACAGGAAAACCAGCGTCAGCAGCCAGAGCGGGTCCTTCTCGAACCGGTCCAGGAACCAGATCAGGGCGACGCTGGCCGCGGTGGCGACCGTTACGGCCGCGGCACCCAGGAGGTATTCCACGGCTTCCCTTTCCCTCAGCGCCGGCGGCTAATGACGCGCTGGCGCAGCTCGTCGATGCGCCGCTGCGTAATCTCCTTCGGCCGGCGGCTGTAGGCCCGCTTCAGGAAAGCGAGCTTGACGAGCTGGTTGTACAACCGGCGCACGTAGAAGAATCCGCCGAAGTCGAATGCCACCAGGAACCTCAGCTCCCAGCCCAGCCGCCCGAACCACTTCGAGACCTGGCGGAAATCGCGTTCCCCTATCGTGCCCCGCTTTACCTCGTCGGCCAGCTCTTTTTTTATCCAAATCCACTCCACAAACCAGACGGCGACCACGACTACCAGCAGGCCGACGACGCCTCCCCAGTGAATCAGGAACGACGCCACGATCCCGGCCTCGCCCGCCACGCCCACGAGCGTGTTGTGGAGGAAGTGCGCCCCGATGGCCGCGCCGAAGAAGAACACCACCGCCAGGCCGCCCAGCCAGCAACTCCGGACCACCCTCGCGATGCCGAAGCCGAGGCCCGTGAGCGCCGTGAAGAACGCGTGGTTGAGGCCGAAGACGAAGACCCGCAGCACGAAGACCGTGCTCATCGCCCCGAGGCCGCCCTTGGCGCACGCGCCGAAGCAGTACATCACGTCCTCGACCCAGGCGAAGCCGATGCCGACCACGGCGCCGTAGATGATCCCGTCCAGGATGTCGTCGAGGTGGTGCCGCAGGAGCGCGAAGACCGCGAGCAGCGCGAGGGCCTTCGCGAACTCCTCGGTGATCGGCGCCACGATCGACCCCATGAACACGTCCGCCGTCCACGCGTCCATAAGATACGGCAGCGGGATGCCGGAAGCCACCTCCACGACCAGCGAGATTATCACCGCCGGGACCGCCCCCCACAGGAAAACCAGCGTAAGAAGCCACACCGGGTCTTTCTCGAAGCGGTCCAATAGCCAGATTAAAATCAAACTGGCTAACGTCGTTATGGTGACCGCCACTGCTCCTGCCAGGTATTCCACGTCGCACGCTCCCGAAAGTCGACTTCCGCCTCGTGTTATTCTGCTCCATGATATGGTATGGGCGCCCCCCGGACAAGGGAAAATAACGCCGCGTTTCCACATTCCCCTTGCGCGACGCCGCCCGGCCGCTTATAATCGCTGCGGACTACAATATGATTTCACCTTAAAAGAACGCCGCCCCGCTACGGAAATATAACCTTGGCCGAACTCGCCCTCATCGTCGGAACCGGCGACGCGTCCCGCCGCCTCGCCCGCGCGCTCGAGGAGAACCCCTCGCCGCTCCTCTCTTTCTGCGACTT
>DATKXQ010000309.1:0-21256 GCA_035528975.1 bacterium | reverse complement strand
CGCTCGTCGATCGGCCGGCCAATCCCGACTGCGTATACGACGTAATCAAGCGCGCCGACGACGGCGACTTCCCAACGGAAGCCGCGGACAAAGATGTGAAAACGGCGGTCGCCGGGCTTTTAACGAAGGCCCTGGCGTTCCTTGGGTTCAATAACAACTCGGCGAAGACGCCACCACAGGAGGCAGAAGAGATGACCGAAGAAGAAATCCGCAAACTGGTAACCGAGGAGGTCGGCAAGGCCGTCGCCGGGTTGGACGCGAAACTCGACGAGATCAAGGCGGCTTTGCCGGCGGGAGACCCGGCCGACCCGGAACCGGCTGAGTCCAAGGATCCAGAACCGGAACCGGCGATCCCTGCCCCGGCGGAACCCGCGTCCGCCGATGCCAAGGGCGAAGAGATCGAAGGCAAGGTTTTGGAACTCAAAACCGAACCGGGTATCGGCGAGAAACTCGACGATATCCAGGAGCGGCTCAAGGGTCTCGAGGCTGGCAAAAGCCACGCGGCCGCGGGCCAGGACGACCCGCCCGAGGAGAAGAAGGAGAAGTGGGGCGGCGTCATGGAAAACGTCGTGCCCCCGGCTTCCGGCTAACTCGACGCGGGAGCACGACCCTTAAACCTGGAACCGAATAACCGATTTTTACCGGAGGTAACGACGTGAAGGACAATCGGGAACTAATCGAGGCGGTAAAGTTCGCCGTCTCCGACCTCGCGTCGGGGGGCTTGCTTAACCCCGAACAACACGAGGAGTTCATCCGTGCGGCCATCGAGCAGACCGTGATCCTCAAGGAGGCGCGGTACGAGACGATGGACCGGGAAGTCGAGGAGTTCTACAAGATCGGCTTTAGCTCGCGCGTGCTACAGAAGCCGAGCGGGACTTACGCCACGACGGAAACAGGCGTCGATCCCGCGACCGGGATGGTCAAACTGACCGCGGTCAAGGCGATCATGGCCGTCGACATCGGTTTCGACGTCTTCAAGAAAAACATCGAGCGCGACAAGATCAAGGACACGATCATCACGGCGATGGCGGAGAAAGCCGGCGTGGACCTCGAGGAGCTCATCCTGATGGGCGACTCGACGTCGGGGACGGAGTTCTACACGCTCAACGACGGCCTCTTCAAGTTGGCGACGTCGCACGAGTACGACCACGAATCAGCCGACTTCGCGCCGCACACGGTCTTCAGGGGGCTGCTCGACCTTCTTCCCAAGAAGTACTTCCGAAACAAGAACGAGTGGCGGTTCTACGTCCACGAAGACATAGAGCTCCTCTACCGTGAGTGGTTGTCGGAGCGGCAAACCGTCGGCGGCGACGCGTACCTGCTGAAGGACATTCCGGCGACTTACTTAGGCATCCCGGTCGTCGGCGTGCCGATGATTATCGAAACCGGCAGCGGCACCACCGCTACTTCCTCAGCGCTTCTGGTGCATCCGAAGAACATCCTCTACGGCGTGTTCCAGGAGATCGTAATCAAGGCCGAGGAGAAGTGGCGTGAGCAATATATCCCGGTGACCGGCACGCTCTGGACCGACGTCGAGTTCGAGGAAGAGGACGCCGTCGTCGAGGGCACGAACATCAAGCATACCCTCGCCTCGTCATAGGCGTGAAGAGGGGGGCCTGCTTTGGCGGGCTCCCCTCTAACAACTGAAAGGCGGGATATGCCCTATTGCGAAATCGCGGACGTCCGCGCCGAGGGCGTGGACTTGACGAGTGCGGATGACACCCGGGTCGTCGCGCTGATACAACTCGCGACCGCCTACATCGACCGCGTCACCGGCCAGTTCTTCGATAACCGACGCAAGACCCACGTCCTGGACGGCCCGGGTGTCGATACCCTGTTCTTCCGCGTACCGATCGTCGAGCTCGTTCGCGTCGTAATAGACGATACGACCGCGGCGGACCTGGCGGCGTTCGTCGCGGACGACCGGCGGGTCGTACGCCGCGGCGCCGTCTTCCCCCGAGGCCGCGGCAACGTCGTCGTCGAGGCCGACTTCGGCTGCCTGGAGGATGAAGAGACGCCGGCGCTGATCAAGCGGGTTTGCATCCTACTCGTCATCCGCAACGCGCCGAAGGCCGCCACGGAGGAGGCCGTAGACGCGCGAAAGCAAGGGATGATCGTCTCCGAAAAAATCCGCGACTACTCGTACCAGCTTTCGGACCTGGCGCAGAGCGGCGGCCCGACCGGCGATCCCGAGATCGACGCCATTCTCGAGATGTACGCGGCACCGCCGGCGATGGGGGCGGTATGATGAGCGCGGCCGGAGGACACGCGTTGTTCAAGAAGCTGTTGCGTATGGAAGGCGAGGCCGTTTCGTACCTACCCTTCGACCTGGCCTCAAGTGAGAAGTTCGACGGCTGGGAGGAGGGGATCGACGCGTTCGAAGAGGCGGTGCCGCTCACGGCGCTCGTTACCTACGAGTTCACGGAACGCGTGCTGGCGGCGATCGGCGAGGACGTCGAGTACTCGTGCGTGCTCGAGCTCTCGACCGCGGCGTTGGACGCTAAGGCTGTTTCGTTGAAGGACAAGGACGTGTTCACCGTAGCCGGTAAAACATACCACGTTACGAGGTTCCGTGAGACGAGGCACTATGGCGGGTCGCCGGCCAGCGTGCTGGTGGCCCTCAACGAGGGTAAGCCATGAAGGTAGTTACGTTCAAAAAACCCGGGCGGTTCGGCGCCGTCGACATAAAGCCAGAGGCGCCGCGGCTGTTGCCCGACGAGACGGCGGCGCAGCTTAACGCGATGCGCCCCGGCCTGGTGGAGCTCGGCGACGTCGACGGAAACTACAACCGGTACGCCGGCTACGACCTGACGGAGAAGTCGCTCCTGCTCGTCCGCAACGGCGGCTTCGGCGACCTGCTGTTCCTGACGCCGCTTATCCGGTACCTGGACGATAAGTACGACCACGACGGCATCGCCGTCACCTGCGGCCGGAAGTACGAAGGACTTTTCCTGCGCAACTCCCGCGTCCGGCGGATCCACACGTATCCCGTCCGCCTCAAGGACTTCGTCTCCTACGACTACCAGCTTTGCTTCGAGGGAACGATCGAGAACAGCAAGGATCCGGAGCTCCACGCCGTCGACCTGTTCGCGCGCCACGCCGGTATCCACGACCTCGACGACCGCACGTTGGAGTACGAGGTGGACCGCGCCCTCGCGAACAAGGCGAAGAACATCCTGCGTTACGACTTAGGCGTGAAGCCGGACGACGTAAAGATCGCCGTCCACCTGCGATCGTCTTCCCTTATTCGAAACTACCCGCCCGAGAACAGTTTGCGCGTGGCAGCGGCGCTCGGGATCGGCGGCGCGAAGGTGTTCCTGCTCGGGACGAAGCGTGACTGGGACGAGATCGTCGGCGTCGATCGCGAGACCCTCATCAAGCTCAAGAACGTCACGAACCTGTGCGGCCGGTTCAAGTCGATGGACGGGACCGCCGCGTTCCTGTCCAAGATGGACCTGCTCATAGGCCCCGACTCGGCGCTCGTCCACGTCGCCGGCGCGCTGCGCTTACCAACGGTCGCGCTTTACGGCCCGTTCCCCGGCGCCGTCCGGACGAAGTACTACCCGGGCTGCCTCACGCTCGAGGGTAAGAAACGGAAGTGGCTCGGGCTCAGGTCCTGTTCGCCGTGTTTCATCCACGGACACAAGCCTTGCCCGAAGGCGAAGCGGGACGGCATTAGCCGGTGCCTGCGCAAACTGAAACCGGAGACTGTTGTTCGCGCGGCGTTGGAAGTGCTGGCGGAGAAAGGAAGGACAGATGCTAAAGCGTGAAGAATGCCCGCTGTGCGGCGCCCCGGCCGACGAGGCTATACACCTCGTGACGTCCCGGGAAGGCTACGAGCTGTTCAGGTGCCCGGCGTGCGGCGTCGTCTACAGCAAGGTCTACCTCGACGACGATCGGATATTCGCGATCTACGACGAGGATTACGCGAGGCACTGGGAGCAGGAATTCTTGATCAAGCAGAACCGCGGCTACGCGGATCGGTTTTTTGGCGAGCGCGAGCGCGGCCGGCTGCTGGAGGTCGGCTGCGGCACCGGCCAGTTCCTGCGTCGCCTCAAGGAGCTGGGGTACGACGTCCGCGGCGTCGAGGTAAGCCTGGACCTGGCGAAGTACGCTGCGGACCTCGACGTGAAGGTTATGCCGTTTGAGAAGATGCGGGTACCCCCGCCCGTCGCGCGGTTCGACTACGTCGTAACGTTTCACGTTCTGGAACACTTCGTCGACTCCGTGGCCGCGGTCCAAAGGATCGCGAAGATGCTCAAACCGGACGGGGTGTGGTTCAACTACATGCCCAACGTCGCGGTCGCGATGGGGAACGACGGCGCGCACGGCTCGGGTTGGATCCACTTCAACCCGTCGCGCCTCGAGCACCTAACGTTCTTCGATGAGAAGACGATCCGCGTGCTGGCCGATAAGGCCGGCCTGGAGGTCTACCTCGTCGATAGCGAAAACGACGACTTCTGGAGCGAGGCGCGGCTCCGAAAAAGCGACGGGTAGGTACACGGCGTGGGCGAATTCTACGGCGACTGGGACAAGTTCACGCGCGAGGTGTCGACGTTCTCCGACCGCCTCGAGCGGAACATGGCGCGGGCGACGCGACGCAACGCCGAGTACGCGGTCGGCGAGATGAAAAAACAAATCCTAAGCCAGCGTGGCGGGGTGAAGCTGTCGAAGCTAAAGCCAGCTACGCGGCGCCGGAAGACGAAACTTGGAAAGACGAAGGCGCTTATTATGAGCGGCCAACTCGTGCGGGCGTTCGAGTACCGGATGCGCGGGATAATGAAGGCGATCGTGGGGATCAAGCGATACGCGAAAGGGTTCGACGTGCCGGGGTTCCACGAGGAGCGGTTCCACTTCGTACGCGACGCGCTCGAGCGCGTTAAGGAGAAGTGCCTCGAGCGGTGGGAAAAGGCGTTCGAAAGGACGGTGCAGGGGAATTAAATGCCGGGCGAGGACTACCAGGAAGAGCTGTTGCTGACGCTGCGGACGCGGGTCCTGGCGGACGTCGTCCCGGAATTCCCGTTCATCACCGAGGCCGACGTTCACGTCGAGGACCCGGACCCGCGCTACGTGGAGCGAGTCGAGGCCGGCGATACCTCCGCCGCGGTCGCGCTGGAGATAACCGCCGACGAGCCGAGCCCGCGTTTCGTCGAGGGCGAGCTTTACCTGCGGCAGAGCGATACGACGTCCAACACCGACCTCGTCGTCGTCGACAAGCGGATATTCACTGTCGAGTGCCGCGTCTACGCCCGCCGCCGACGTTGGAAGCGACTGCTGGCCCGCCGCCTCGAGCGGTACTTCGAGGACAACGAAATAATCCCGTGCGTCGTGGGCGACACGACAACGGGCAACAGCATATGGATCATGTCCGTTGCGGGGCGGAACCTCGAGCCCGAGGACGACTTCTACGTTTACGCGCTTACGTTGACCGTCGAGAGCCAGGAGCTCGAAGAAGTCACGACCCCGAAACCTTCTGCGGGCGTTGAATTCACGCTCGATGATTACGACGAAGGAGGCTAACCGAAATGATAAACCGATCCACAGTCCTCGACATCCCCGATATCTACATCTGGGAGCTCGACGAAGGGCCCAGGGTGATAAAGGCGGTGCCGACGGGCATCATCGGCCTCGTCGACGCGTTCCCCTGGGGGCCGGTAAACGAGTCGACGACGGTCGGCGACCTTACCGCCGGCGTGAAGACTTTCGGAACGCCGAGTAGCACCCACAAGGGCCCGTACTCGTTCCTCGGGGCGTTGAAACAGGGCGCCCGGGCGTTCCGGTTCATCCGCGTCGTCGGCGAAGGCGCCGCCAAGTCTACTATCACCTGCCAGGACAGCACTGCGGTCGACGTTGTAACGTTCAACGCACCGTACGAGGGGGTACTTGGCGACGAATTCTCCGTCGAGATCGCCGACAACACCGTGGCGTCCGGGACGGTGAACGTCGTCTTTTACTTCGGCAATACGGTCGAGCAGCACAAGGCCGTGCAGATGGCCGACACGACGGCGAGCGATTACCTAGTCGACTTCATCAACAAGAACTCGCAGCTCGGCGTCACGGCGGAGGCGGTCGGCACGCCGACGGCTAACCCGGCGCCGCTCGTCGAAACCAACTTCTCCGGCGGGAACGACGGCGGGGCTCTTACGCCGGCCGATTATATCGGGACCGTCGACGGCCAGACGGGAGACCGGACCGGGCTGAAGCTGATGGAGACGGTGGACGAGGTTTCGATCGTGATCGCCGGCTCGGGGCTGGAGGACGACGAGGATTTGCAGACTTTGAACGGCGGCCTTATCGACCACGCCGAGACGATGGGCGACCGGATCGTTTGCCTTGGCCCGGCGAAGAATCAGTCCGTGAACGCCGTCAAGGCGACGCGCCTGAACTACAACAGCACCCGGGCTCGGCTCTACTATCCCTGGTTCAAGCTCTTCGACGAGTGGGCCGGCGAGATCGTTACGCTTGCGCCGGCGGCGTTCGCTGCGGGCCGGCTCTCGGTCATCAAGGCGCACAAGTCGCTATCCAATAAGGAAGTCCAGGGGATAAAAGGCCTCGAGCGCGACCTGACCCGGGCCGAGGTCGCCGACCTCTTCGCCAACCAGATCACCTCGATTACCAAAATGCGCGGCCGCGGGTACAGGTTCCGCTGCGACCACGCCCTCACGACCGACACGCGCTGGCAGCAGGGCGCGCACCGGCGCAAGGCCGACCAGATCCAGGAGTCGATCTACGAGGGCACGCAGTGGGCTGTCTCCGAGAACAACAACGAGGAGGACCTCTGGTCGCCGCTCCGGGAGTCCGTAAAGACGCTGCTCGGGCCGATGAAGAGGGAACGCGAGATCTACGACTACTGGGTCAAGTGCGACGAGGAGACCAACCCCGAGGACGTTATAAACCAGAACATCTGCAAGTTCAAATACGGTATCAAGTACCAGGAGCCGGCCGACTACATCATCTTCGAGGGCGAGAAGCTGCTCACGACCGGCGAAGTAACGATCACCTAAAAACGGGGGCGGCTACCCCGCCTCCCGTTTCCATATTCGCCGAGGCAGGTGGAAGCAAGTGGAGAAGAAACCGATTCTGAGTAAGCACGTGACTGTCAAGATCCAGGGACCGTTCGGCCCCGAGGAGGTTGGGGAGTTCACGGAATGTTCCCATACCCGCGAACTCGACGCCAAGGAATACCTGCCGATCGGTTCCGAGGTCGCCCTGCAACTCGAGGGAACCAAGAAGTTCAACGGCAACCTCTCGCAGGGCAAGATCGACGAGACGATGGCCCGGATAATGTGGGGCCAGTACCAGGTGCAGCGCGGCCAGAGCCCCGAGGACGCGCCGCGGTACGTCATCACCATCACGAAGAAATACCCCGACGGCACGACCGGCAAGGACATCTACGGCGACGTCCTGTTCACCAAGATCGACGAGCGCGTCCGCGGCGGCGAGATCGTCGAACAGTCGTTCGACTGGGTCGGCGAGAAGTGGGAAAACGAATATAAGTAACCCGTAACCCTGTACGCGTATGAGGCGAGGTGAAACGTGGATACGGAACGGTTCGAATTTACGTTGCCGGTATCGAAGCAGCAGGTCGTCATGCGCCGCTCGACGCTGATGGACGAGTTCGTCATCGACGAGGAGTACGTCGGCGGCGAAGGAGTTAAAGAAGAGCGCGAAAAGCCGAAGGCGATGCTCCAACCGTGGGCTTTGATAGGCCGCGTGATCCTTCAACTCGGAGGGAAAAAGGGGCCGCTGGATGCGGAGGAACTCCTCGGCCTCCCTAGCCAGGACGGCGCGTACCTAATGCGGTGCTGGACGCGGCTTAACACGCTGACGCCGAAGATGCGGCAGGAGATCGAAAGTTTTTTCGAAGCCCCCGAAACCGAATAGTTGCCAAGCTGATTCGGTTCGGGTTTCCGTACGACGCGATCATGAAGATGGGCTTGGTCGAGGCGCTGGGATGGTTCGAAATCGTTAACGACATGGAAAAAGGCGGCTGATGTTCGGGTTCGGCGGAGCGCGCGGCTTCCAACTCGGCGTAGTCCTGGAGGCGAAGAACCTCCTGAAGGGCGAGATGCGCCGGGTTAAAGCCGACACCGACGAGGCGAAGGCCAAGCTCGCCGGCCTGCAGGGGCAGCTCCAGCGGCTCGAGCGGTACGGCCGGATGATGAAGATCGGTGCCGGCGTTACCGCGTTCGGCGTGGCGGCTTCCGCCGCAACCGTGAAGCTCGTGGACGCCAACAACCGTATCGCCGAGTCGACGGGCAAGCTCGGGACCATCATGGCGCCCACGTATGCCGAGTGGGTCGGCATGCAGGACGAGGTCCGGGAGAAGCTGGAGGACTTGACGGTCGAGTACGTCGGTTCCTACGACCAGATGCGGGAAGCCGCGTACGAGCTGAAGTCGGCCGGTCTCACAGAGGAGCAGATGTGGGCCGGCGCTCCGCACGCGATCGAGGCGGCGCTCGCGACCGAAGGCGAATACCGCGAGACCGCCAAGACGATGGGGATGATCACCAACAACTTCCGGAAAGACCTCGCCGCCCTGGACACCGAGGCCGAGCGGTTCGGGCATATCGGCGACATCATGGGGATCGCCACGCGGGAGTTCGCGATCACCGGGCCGTCGATCGCGCAGGGGTTCGCGTACGCCACCGGCCCCGCCAAGGAATGGGGCATGTCGCTCGAGGAAACGACGGCGACGCTGGGGGCGCTGAACACCGCGGGCCTTGAGGGGGGGATGGCCGGTACGGCGCTGATGGCGACGCACCGCAACCTGCTGAAGGCCGAAAAGGACCTCGGCATCCAGATTAAGAAGAACGCCGACGGCTCGTACTCGTACGTCAACGTCCTCGACGCGATCGCCGAGAAGTACGGCGAGAACATCCAGGAGAACGACGAGCTGAAAAAGAAGCTCCAGGAGACGTTCGGCGACGAGGGGAAGAAGGCGATCGTATACCTGCTCGACCAGCGGGACCGGATCCGCGAGGTTACGAAGGCGATGCGGGAGGAAAAGGGCGTCGCCCGCGAGATGATGAGGGCCGTCAACGAGACGGACGCGGCCAAGGTCGAGCGGCTTGGCGACTCGTGGAAAGTGTTCACGTCCTCGCTTATGAAGGACAGCGACGTCGTCGACTGGGCCGTGGATTCCCTGACGGACCTGGTCGGGGCGCTAGACGACATGCCGGACTGGGCGAAGGAGCTCGTCGCCGGCGGCATGGCGGTGGGCGGCGTCGCCGGGTCTATCGGCGGTCCGTTAATGACCGGATACGGCGCTTTAATGCAGTACCGGATGGCGAAGGGGATAAAGGGCCTCGCAGGCGCGGGAGGTCTCGGCGCAACGCGGGTCTTCGAGACCAACCCGGCGGCGCTGGAGGCCGGGGGTATAGGTGGGAAAGCGGGCGCCGCGGGGGCGGCGGGGGCTGTGGGTAAGAAGGGAATAGGCGTAAGAATCCTTGAAATAGCTCCATGGGTTACATTAGGTATTTATGCGATGACGGCGAAACCGGGAGAGGGTATTTTAATGAGCAAGGAGGAAAAAGGAGCACTCGCCAAAGGGAAGGAAGCGAGGGAAAAATATACCACCAAAGAGGGAAAAACAGATTGGGAACGAATCATAGCTGAGAGTCCGAGCGGAGGAAAAGTTCCTAAGAGGTATTCGTGGTTCAAAGATCCCAGTGCTTTGGGGACGCCGAAGGAAGTTTCTAAAACGGAAAACGTTACGGTCAACATAAATACCGTAAATACAAAGGCCGCCGACGGCGCGACGTTAGCGAACGAGCTTAAGGCCCAGGCGCGCCGTACGGGGAAAAAGAAATCACCGTGATCATTTCAGCCCAAAACGGTGCCTTCGGCCAAACGCGCGAGAATCGTTTCTCCGGCCCTTTCGCGCTTTTGAGGATAATGGGTCGTCCCCAGGGGCCGCGTCGATTCTACCCCGTGGGCAAACGTGGTGGGGGGTGTTTTGGATGGCGGGTCTAGGAGACATAGGAAGCGCCGTAAGTTCGCTGCTCGGGCTGGGCGACTCGGTCCTCGATCACCTCGACGACGTAAAGAAGGCCGAGGCCCCCCGCGTCATCCTCATTCCCGACGAGGGCGACGAGTACGAGTTCACGATTCTCCCGGAGGAAGCGCTCGAGCCTGCCGGCGAGGGCGTCTACGTCGCCCAGGAGACGCCGGGGGTGAAGCCGTTCTACCAGTTCATGGGCCCGGGCGAGCAGCGCCTCGCGATGCACGGCGTCTTGAAGGGCGCCGAGGCCTACACCGACTACATGATGTTCGAGCGGTGGAAGCGCGAGGGTACGGTCTTCTCGCTCGTGTACGGCCCGATCAACAAGCTGGTCGCGGTCCGCGACATCCGCTGGCGCCTCCGGTCGCTCACCGAGTTCTGGTACGACATGGAGCTGGTCGAGTTCGAGGACGTCTCCACCCTGTTCAAGGCCGAGGTAAGCGTCTGGCCGGAGTGGAAGGCGAGCGGACTTCTCGCGCTGCTCAATAAGGCGCTCGACGCGATCAACAGCTTCAAGGGGAAGATGCGGGACTTGATCGGCTACGTAACCGGCGTCGTGGACGCCGCCGCCGCGGTCGTCGATATGATGACCGATATCGGCGACGCGTTCGCCGACATCCTCGATATGCCCGGGGACCTGGCGGCGTACGTCCGCGCCACCGTGGCCGACGTCCGCGCCGACGTGGAGGATACGCTCGAGCGGTTCACCGACCTGCAGGAGCGCTACGGCGGCGGCAGCAAGGATCCCAACCGCCACGCCGGCCCGGGCGGCGGGGGCGGTTCGTCCGATCCCGTCTTCTCCAGCCACCGCGCCGGCGACCTGAAGGCGAAGAGGGCGTTCCGCAAGGCCGGGAATACGCTGAAGGACATAAAGCTCGAGCTTATGATCCTCGACCGCACGTTGGCCCGCGTCGAGCAGGGGGCCGATATGAACGTGCCGGCCCACGTCGTCGCCGACGGCGAGACGCTACACGCCGTGTCAGTGCGGTATTACGGGACGGCCGACTACTGGCGGGCGATAGCGCGGCGGAACCGGCTCGAGTCGCTCGACCTCGCAGCCGGCCAGCGGCTCATCATCCCCACGGTCCGGGCCGAGATCAAGACGGCATTCGGTACGGTGCCTTACGAGAATTTCTGGGATTGGTTCCTGGAGCAGCGGCGCAAGTGGTGGCGGGAGACGAAGAAGCGGTTCCTGCAGAAGGCGGTCGGGGGATACTGCCAGCACGGCCCGGACGCCGGGTCGATCGTAAACCTCGGCTACGGTTCCCGGGGTTCTTATTACGAACGGCCGCCGTCTCAGCCGGAATACGTACCCGGGACCGGGGTGATAGGCGGCGACGAGAAATATGGCCCCAACCGTCATGGACCCATCCTCTAAAGAGAGACGGCCGAGGGCGATCGTAAAGCTCAACGGCGAGCGGGTGCAGGCGTTCGACGACGTAGACGTCACGCTGATCGCCAAAGCCGAGGCCGATACGTTCGGCATCACGGTCGCCAACGACGGCGGTAAATACACCGGGGAGTTCCACGAGCGGACCGATCCCGAGGAGTCGGGGAAGGTCCGGCCCGAGGTCGAGATCTGGATGGGCAGCGTCGCCGACGAGGACTACGGCGAAGCGGACCTCGTGAAGATGATGTACGGCGTCGTCGACGAGGCTACGTTCGAGTTCTCCCGGGATGGCGAGGCGATCACGCTCTCGGGTCGGGATATGACGGCGCTGTTGTTGGACGCGCGGGTCGCGCAGCGATTCCCGAAGCGGCCGGCGGCGTCGCACGTGAAGGATATGGTTCAGGCCCACGGTTTGACGCTCGATCTCAAAGGCGCCGGCGGCGCGATGCAGGCGTTCGTCGAGGACGACGTGACCGAGTGGGACGTCGTCGAGATGATGGCGCGGAAGATGAAGGCCGTCGCGTTCGCAATCCCCGGGACCAAGACGATCTACGTCGGCCCGCGCCAGAAGAAAGAGATGCTGCCGCCGGTCGTCTTCCGCGTGAACGCGCAGTGCATAACGATCAAGAAAAACCTGACGGCCAAGTACGAGGTCGAAGTCCGCTCGTGGGACGATAAGAAAACCAGCATCGTCGGCAAGTACCCGGCCAAGCCCGAGAAGGGGGCGCAGAAGCGGCTCTACAAACTCCCGGAGGTTCGGACGATAGCCGAGGCGAAGGCCCGGGCCCAGGCGATATACGAGGAGCTGTCGCGCGACGGCGTCGAGGTGGAGGCGACGATCCCGTTCAATCCGCTGTACATGCCGGAGCACCACGTGATCGCCGAGTACGCGGGCGACCCGGACCCGCTCGGGCCCCTCGCCCGGGCGTACTACATAAACGAGGTCACGCACCGAATAAGCAAGCACGGCGGCGGTACGACCGAGATAAAGGCGCTGCTGCCGGTCGAGGAGTTCCGAGCCGAGGGGAAGGGAAGCTGATGTGGCGGGCATAGCAGAAGAAATAAAGGATATCGCACGCGGAGCCGCGGCCGCGGCGTTCGTGCCGCCGCAACTCGGCGAGGTCCTCGGCGTTGACCAGAACGCGTTCAAGATCCGCGTCCGGCTGCAGCCGTCGGGGATCGAGACCGACTGGCTGCGCGTCGCGTCGCCGCTTCTGAAGTGGGCCGACGTCGAGCTTCCGGAGCAGGGCGACGAGGTGCTCGTGATAACCGTGCCCGGCGAGCAGATCGCCGTCGCGCTGATGTTTAACGTCCAGGACCGGCCGCCGTCGGACGCCAAAGAGGCGGCGCGGAAGGGCGACGCTTGCAGCTGTTCGGAGGCCGTCGTCGGCGACCACGGCCCGCACAGCCATACGGTCGTCGTCGACGAGGGCTCCGGGAAGGTGAAGCTCGTTGACTAACAGGCTGCCGCGGGACCTGTACGGCGTCGACTTCGCATTCGACGCGGAGGGCGATCTTGTCGTGTCGCCGAGCGGGAGGTTGCTGACGATCGCCGGCGCCGACAACGTGCGCGAGGCGATCATCAGGCGGCTCTCCACCGCGCTGGGCGAGATGCACCACCACCCGGAGTACGGCTCGCGGCTCTTCGAGCTGCTGGGCGAGGAGAACGACGACGTGACGTGGGCGAAGGCGATCCGCTGGACGAAGTGGGCGATGAGCCGGGAACCCAGGGTGAAAGAGGTCGTCGACTGCTACGTCAAGGCGATCGACGGCAACCGTTTCGACATCTACGCGTTCTACAAACTGATCGAGGAAGACGTGACCGGGAACATCGTCTTCCCGTTCTTCGTGAGGTAGCGACGTGGCCGAATCCGAACGACTGAAGAGGATGATCCGGCGGATATCCGGCCGGACCGGCGAGATAACGGACTTCAACGTCGGCGGCGGCCTGCATTCGTTCCTGGAGGCGATCGACGACGAGCTCGACGTCGCCGACTTCGAGCGGGACGAGGCGGTCGCGAGCCTGCTCATCCAGTCCGCCGAGGGCGACGAGCTGGACAGGATCCTCAACGGGTTCCGCTTCTTCCGCCGGCCCCCCATCCCGTCGCTCGTGCTGTTGAAGTTTTCGGTGAATACGCTCGCGTCCCAGGATATCCCGATCCCCAAGGGCGCGGTCGCCTCGACGGACCCCGACGAGATCGTCTACCAGTCCGACACGACGACCGTCGAGTTCCTGGAGTTCGAGACCTACGAAGACGGCGCATACATACCGAAGGGGTACAAAACCGTCGAGTGCTACGCCGAGTGCACGCGCGGCGGCGCGTTGACCAACGTGGGCGAGGGCAAGATCAACACACTCGTCTCAAACCTGCCCGTCGACAGCGTCGTCAACGAGTACTCGGCCGCGGGCGGGATGGACGCGTGGACGGACGACGAGTACCGGAAGGAGTGGTACCGGGCGCTGAGGATGATGGGTCGATGTACGTACAACGCTATCCTGGCCGCGGTGCCGCTCGTCTCGGACCACATCGGCGAGAAGATCGTCTTCGCCCACCTGTCGGAGTGCGACCCGGAGCCGGGGTACAACATCCTCTATTTGGCGACGGGCGACGGCGGGTTGGCCGAGGGCCCGAAGGCGAAGGCCCAGGCGTTCTGCGACCGGTACCTGCGGGGCATCGGGACGGTTCTCGCCGTAGAACCGCCCCAAGAAAAACCCCTCAACCTCGCGTGCACGATCACGTACACCGCCGGCGTCGTGAACAAGCCGCGGGTCAAGGCAGAGCTGGAGAAGACGCTCATCAACTACGTCCGCGGCATGAACATCGGCGGGGAATTCGCCGGCCTCGCCGTCGGCGCCGGCAGCGTATACCTGAACCGGCTGATCACGAAAGGACTCGAGGTGCCCGGTATTCTGGATATCAGCTTCGATAACATCTCTGAAAACGTAGCAATCGAAGCTAGCTGGAAACCCTGGGCCGATTACGGCTTCGCGATCGCGGAGGCGGGCTAATGGCCGCGCCCGCAGCGTTGACCGGTGCCTTCCGCGTGGCGTCGCCCCGGATCCTCGGCCGGCTCATCTCGGCGTTCAAGACCGACGAGGGGAGCAACAACGAAATCATCCTCTCGGCCGTAGGCGACGAGATCGACGAGTCGGTGCACGCGCGGACGGCGACGATGTCCGAAGAGGTGCTGCCGCTGGAAGCGACGGGCCGCAAGCTGGACACCGCCTGCGCCGGCTACGGCCTCGAGCGGCGCGAGTGCGAGGCGGACGGGTGGCTGCGGGAGCGGCTCGGGCGCGAGGTGTTCGGCCCCAAGGGCACGCGCGAGGCGCTGGAGACGGTTCTCGACGGCCTGTTCGTAAAGAAACCCGAGATCGTCGAGTGGATCCGCGACCAGTGGTTCGTCGACAAGAACTACTTGGGCGTCGACACCTGGTCGTGCGACCGGACGAAGGTCGCGTTCCGGTTCCTGGTGCGCGTTATGAACACGCGGAAGACGATCGAGCGGACGGGGTTCTTCGTGGACCGCTCGTACGTCGGCGAACAGTACGACTACGACGACAGGATCGAGTACTCGGTGCCGATGTGGTTCCTCTGGATATTGATACGCGCCGTGAAGATGGCCGGCACCGAAGCGACGATAGAAGTCCTGAACTGAGGAGCAGCCATGAAGAAGGTCAAGTTCCACGACAAGGAGCAGGTAACGCTGGCCGACCTGAAGGCGATCGCCCAACTCGTCCAGAACGACGGCTTGGCGCAGCTGGTGCAGCACCTGATCATCGGCGCGAACAAGGTCCTCGACGGCGGCGCGGTTACCGAGTCGGCGACGCCTGGGATGACGGTCGACGTCGCGGCCTGCGTAGCGTACCACACGGGCGTCCCGATCGTCGGCGACTCGACGACGGTGGATATCCCGCCGGCGGACCCGGCGCTCGACCGCATCGACGTCGTCGCCATTGGCTACGCGACGGTGGACTCGACGGCGGTGCAGCGGACGTTCTGGAACCCGGTTACGGAGTCGGAGTACAACGACGAGATCTACATCCGCGAGCACGACAGCTTCGAGGTAGTCGTTGTCCAGGGGGTACTGGCGTCCACCCCCGTACCGCCGACGGAGTACAACGGCGAGGCGATAACGGATAACTACGTGATACTGGCCGAGGTCTACGTCACCGCGGCCGCGACGCAGAGCAACGCCGGCGACATAACCGATAAACGGGAAATCTTCGCTGCGACGTCGGGATATCTGAAGTGGTTCGCGCCCGGCATCGTGGTTGACGGTTATATCGACGGCGACGGCTGGCCGGTTGACGAGGATTGCGTTGTCCTGGGGCTCTCCGTCTACCAGGAGACGAAGTGCACGGCGACGGATCCCGACGGTGACGTATACACGGTGCGGAAGAACGGCGTCGACACGGAGCTCGAGGTCAAGATGAACTCGGCCTCGGCGAACCCGGAGAGCGACGCGGAATTCGTCGAGTTCTCGGCGGGGGACCGATTGGCCATCTACGCAAGTGCCGACCTGGCGCTCGCGGGGGCCGACGCTCACGTCGCCGTGCGAATCGGGAAGAAACTGCCCGCCGTCAACCTGAGCTAGGAGGACCCATGGCCGACGAGAACAACGGCTTCAAGGACTTCGTTCGTTCCGAGATTAATAACGTCAAGGACGCGGCGGAGAGGAACTACGGCGAACATAAAACGCTGTTCGAGGCGATCGGGAATATAAAGACACAAATCGCGGTGCTTACCGAGAAGATCTCCGGGCAAACCGAAATCCGTAAAGCGCGAATCGCCCAGTGGGGAACGATCGGCGCGGCTCTTATCGCGGCCGCGGTGGCGTTAATCGTGGGCTTCAAGTAAGGGGGTTACACCGATGAACGGAAATGGGAACGGATGGAAGTCGAGGAAAACGATCACGACGTTACTGATCATCATCGCCGGGATCGTGCTGACGGGGTGGCTCGTCGCCGTCGGCCGGTACGACCTCGCGGTGGCCGTGTTCGGCATCACGGCGGGCGTCGTCGGCGTTTACAACGGCGCGAACGCCTGGCAGTCCCGTGCCTACAGCGACCACGGCCAGCCGCCTGGGACTGAGCCGTAATGGAATGCGTAATCGGTAAAACGTACAAGACGCGGTTCGGTTGGACGACGTTGTGCGAACGCGACGTAGACGCGGTGGAGCGGTCCATCCTCGAGGTCCCCTCGGACGTCGCCGTCGCCCTGGCCGGGACCGGCGCGGTCATGATGGCCCAGGGCGAGTTGATCGACGCGCTGCACTCGTGGCGCGACGAGGCCTCGCGGATATGTATGGAGAAAGTGGGCCGCGGCGTCGCCCGGGCCGGGTTGATATACGCGAACTCCTGCTACCGCCCGCTCGGGACGACCGCCGGCAGCGGTAAGTACAAGGATCCCTGCGGTTGCATCGACAGCACCGACGACTTCGGCCACTGGTCCGGGTTCGCGATCGACGTACCGACGAAGTTCTTCCGGCTGTCGTGCGTGCCGGCGTTAACCGTCGAGGAGGTCAACCTGGCCGCGCAGCGGGCCGGCCTCGAGCGGCCCTGGTACACCGGGCCGCCGTTGACGTCGTATACGAAAGGGCACGGCGAGTACTGGCACTATCGCGTTAGGGCTTGAGAGGTAAAATTATGAAACGAATCGTCATCCTGCTCGCGGCCGGCGCGGTGTTGGGCGCGGCCGTCGTCGGTTACGTAACGTGCCGCGGCTGCGGCGGCGAGCCCCGGTCCGGAGCCGTCCAACCCGCGACGCCGAAGGAAACACCGCCGGGGTGGACGGCGCCGCCGGAGAAGAAAACGACGCCGGCGCTCAAGCGCATTCTGCCTACTTACCGGCCGACGCGCGCCGACGTCGTTCTCAAGCCGTTCCCGCCTGGATCCCGCGTCGTTGAGGTCCAACCGGAGGGGGGCCCGCCCATCCAAGTGGGGATCCTGCCGGGCGGCGAGGTCGTCGTGCCTGAGGGCGTCAAGGCCGTCGTCTACGAGAAACCGCCCGCCGCGATCGCGCTCGAGGCACGACCATGGGTTGGCGGCGGTGCCGAGGCCTCGGCGATGGGCGTCGATATCGCCGGCGCCGGGGGCGTAGACCTCGTCCGGGTGTGGCGCTTCCATGCGGGCCCGGGCGTCGTCGCGAGCCGCGATAACGTCGCGGGCGTCGTAGCTGGCGGGGTCAACCTTTGGCGGAACGTCGACGCGCGCGCTGGCGGCGGTTACGGCCTCGAGGGCGCGACGGCGTTTGTAGGAGTAAGCATCGCAATCAGATGACAAGAAATTGGTTATGATTTTGGGTGAGGTCGTAGTATAATTTAGGTGTACGCTAACAGGTTTGAATATAAACGAGTGTACGCCGTGGACCTCACAACACTCCAATTAATAATCGGGATTATCGGAATTATCGTCGGTATCGGCACGATTATCGTCGGCGTTACAGGTACTGCGACGACCATTTTCGATCTCTTACGTCGGGAAGGGCATATAAAAGGAGATATAAGTAAACTCTTTTCCAAAAAACGGCCGGCGCGCGTAAGGGCTGAAGAACATTCAAAGGACTACTCTGTTGAGTACGCAAAGACGGAACCGGTTCCGGAATCATACCCACGGATTAGGGAATCGGGCGGTTACCTTCGGAACGCACTAACTTCTTTAGCCTCGTTTTTTAAGACCCCACCGAAATTCATTAGGCGCACGAAGGTCTTTTTGGGTATAGCGGGAATCGCTATTATAGCCCCTATTCTTATTATCATCGGCGTAATCCTAGTAACAAATATTTTATCGAGTAGTTACAGCCCTATCAAGACGAGCAGCGTTCCCATTACGGAAAAAGAAACACCAGTTATATCCGACAGCAAACCCGAAAACACCGAAGCAGAGCTCCCCGGGCGCCGTGAAGGATTAGATCCTTTAGGGTTTAAAATGGTTACGATCCCCGGTGGTAGTTTCATAATGGGTTCTGATCATAATTACAGTGTATTTAATAACGCCGACCCCGCCCACGAAGTCGAAGTATCAGATTTCTATATTTCGGAAACAGAAGTTACTAACGCTCAATACGTCGCGTTCTTAAACGGGGAAAAACCGTCTCAAGAAGGGCGAGTTAAGTGGATATTAATAAACGGTGATGTAACATTAAGCGAGACAATCGATAATACTCATATTATTTATTTGAACGGGGAGTATTCGGTCGAAAAAGGTTGGGAAGAACACCCGGTAGGAAACGTTAGTTGGTTCGGCGCTATGGCTTTTTGTGAATTCTATGGATTCACTTTACCAACAGAAGCGGAATGGGAATACGCAGCCGGCGGTCCGGGCCATAGTATGTATCCGTGGGGTAATAGTTATATCGGGGAAAAAGCTTGCTGTTGTTCAAATAATAACCCGACAGCTGATCCGGGCACTATGCCCGTTAGGTCTTTTAAACCTAATGGATATGGTTTATACGACATGGCCGGTAACGTATCGGAATGGTGCCTCGACATATTTGCCTATTACCCTGGTTCGATAAGTACGACGGAATTCTACGGGGATACGAAGGTCGTACGTAATGGCTCTTGGCGTGATTCTTACGGCTATATGGTTACGGCCCAAGGAGAAAATACACTCGGTTGGAGAGACGAATTCTTGTGTATTTATCGTAAAGGTTATATACCCGCGTTTAATTCCCCGTGTATCGGATTTAGGTGCGCTGATAAATAGCTACTGGTAGAACGTCGATGCCACGGCGGGCGGAGGTTATGGCCTCGAGGGTGCGACGGCGTTTGTGGGGGTGGGTATCGGGATAGAGTAGTCCAACCTGAAATCAAATCGTTGACAACCGGTAGCGGTGTTGATAGAATTCCCCGGGAATAAAGCGATTGAAATAGCCATAATCCCCGACGGGTTACCCATTTTCCGGGCTATCGAGGAGAGGTTTTGAACCAAGCATTACCGGTGGGATTAACGTGGCCTGATTACTTCCCTGACGATTGCCCGCCCGGCGACGCTCAAGTGGCCGACGGGGAAGTTTATAGGTTAGTTAGCCAAAACCCGCCACTAAACACCGATTTCCGCCCCCGCGTCATTGAGCAAACAAACGGGGAGTATTCTTCTAATCTGTGCAAGGCATGTGGGCTTTCGGTCTTCCGCGACTTAAGCGATATCGAGGAAACGCGAAGGTACTCCGGCGCATTGAAGAATAAAATCGTAGCTAAGGGAACGCTTATACCCGAAGCGGGCGTTTTAAAGACAACGCCGAACGCGCGCCGGGGAGGTAAAACCCACAGTACTTGGTGGGTGCCGGATGAATTCGACCCAACCCACTTATTCCAGGTTATAGAAAATGAATGAAGTGAGAAACTTTTCCGGATTCCCTGAACTCGGTTGCCTTGAGATTATCGAGGTCTACGCTTACTACGACGAAGCAGTCCTATACGTTGCCCATAACGAAAGAGATAGGTTATTCCTCGTAACTTTAGCTGACGATACAGAAGACGTTAAGAATTGGCTCTATGCTCCCATGTCGGACCGGCGGTTTAATGAAGTCCGATCGGGTGGTATAGAGCTTCGCCAAGCTTTTAAAGCTGCAGAGGGCGGGTACGTATATACCGTTTCCCGCCAGAAAAAGAAAGAGGGCGCCTATGCAGGGAAGTGGGTTAAAACAGGCGATTTATCGGACAACGAGTTACCCGAGGAAGGAGTGCGTTTAGATTTACCTACAGTTACGATTCAACCCCGCGAACCGATAGATGTCGTACGGAACGCACAACAGATTAATAAGGAAGTGCTCTCGCTGGCCTTTAATTTTAAGGACTCTTTTAGAACGGAAGCGCCCGCGGGACTCTTAGGCCAACTATTAGATTCCTTTCAACAAGTAGCGATCGCGGTAGGCCAAACCAAGTTAGGGAAAGGAACGTTACGCGGCCTTGTTCCGGCGAATATCGTAAACCAAATGACCCTCTCCGTAGCGGGGATTTTTCCCAGTTCGTTTGCGGTGGAGCTTCATGCAAACAAAGAAGCGGACCTTTTCGGCGTATCCCCCGTCGCGGAAGCGTTAGAGGAAGTTTTCCGTCTTTTCGAATCTTCGTATTCGAACGAAGAATTAATTGCCGTACTAAGGGACTTAAAAGGCCGCACCCCTCAAAAGTACAAGCAATTTTTGGAGCGTTTTGAAGGTGGGGTAAGTAGTCTCGAGGCGCGATGGGGTTCTCCGGTAAAAAAACTGGAACAAATCGCTAGGGTGACAGATGAAATAGCTTTTAATGCCGTTAAGACTATCAGCGAAATGGAACCTTCCGAGCCTATAGAATATACTTTTCTTGGTAGATTGATTGGGATTAACATAAGGACTAAAATATACGAAGTATGGGACGTTGCGGAAAACCGAAAATACAGCGGTAAAATCCTCGACGAAGCAGTACCGATGGTTGAGCATGCTACTATTAACAACGTCTATTCCGTAACGGTCCGCGAGGATACTGTAACAAGCGCAACCGGTGAATTAGAAACGAAATACCGACTTCTACAGTTGGTCGGTGTTGGCGATACCTCGAGCCCGAATTCGTTAGAGTAATTACAAAGAAAAGGCCAACTAAAATACGCCCTCTTCGGGAACTTTCTTTTGTGTTAATTTTGTGTTAAAATTTCCCCGCGTAGCGATTAGCCGCCCGCAATAACCGTTAATAGTCCATAGTCGCAAATCCTTGAAACGAAAAGCGGTTGCGCCGTAATGGGCTGCAACCGCTGAACTTATAAAAACGGGCGGGAATAGATTTTAAGTCCGCTGCGTCTGCCAGTTCCGCCACCTCGGCTCGAGGCGGCATAGTTTAACCGCTTAGCGGGAGGTTGTCAAGGGCGGGGGTTGGGCGTCGTCGCG
>DATKXQ010000308.1:0-2016 GCA_035528975.1 bacterium | reverse complement strand
TTTGTGGTCGCCGACGTAGAGTTTGCCGTCGCGTTCCTCGATGATGTCGGCGAAGCCCTGCAGGACGAGGCCGACGTCGATGTCATGCCTCAGGAAGACCTCGCAACCGATAACCGTCGCGGCCAGGACTTCGTCGCGGTGCCGCTGATACCACAGCGAGACAAGCGTACGCCCTTGGGACAGGAGGCCCGGGACTAAGACTTCTACGTCGGGAGCGTTTTTCTTGCGGGATTTTTTCTTCTCGACGCGGTCCTCGAACGTCTCGCCTTCCTTGAAGCTAACGCCGTCGCGGTTAGCCGCGGCGAAGTTTTGGGCGAAGACGCCGGCTACCTCCTCCGCGGTCATCGGCGTCTTTTGGCGGCCGTAGGCCGCGGCGATGGCGGCGTGGACGGCCCGGCCGAAGGCGAACGCCGCCGGCGTCGAGACCGGCTCGAGCTGGTCGACGTAGCGGTAGCGGTATTTGCGCGGGCACGACAGCGCCGTTTCGATGGTGGTATGGCTGAGCTTTACGACGGCCGGGCCTTTGTACTGTTCGGCGAGGTCGGCCGCGCGTACGGGGTGGCCGTTGATTTCGGCCACGGGTTCTTCGTTTGCGTATTCGGTCATTTCTCCTCCTCCGGCAACGCCGCTAAGAAGAGCTCGGCATCTTTGCTGGTTTGGAATCCGGCGCGGACGTAACATGAATCGTTCTTATAACCCTTCGCTAACCAAGTTAAGCGCGAATGGTAGGGGTCGTCGCGACCGAGGTCGCCGTCGTTTGAATAAGTCCCCTTGGTAGGTTGGGAGACAAAACAATTCGCCCACCTTGGTTCTTCTGGTTCCTTCGGCTTGTAATTCTCGCAGTCGTCGCACTTCATTTTAAGCCTCCTCCGGGGGGCACGTTTCGCACGGCCCTCCTTATTATTAAAGCGTCAACTCGCCGCCGCGCTCCGAACCCTCGGCGACGACGCGCGTTAAGAATTCGTCGATAGCGACGGGCGACGGCCGTTGCACCGCCGGCGCTTCGTCGCACGGAAGGCCGAGCCGGGACGCCGCGCCGTTGACGGCCTCCCATATTTCCCAAAACTCGGCGAGGGCTTTTTCCGTCGGCCGCAACTCGATCTTGATCATCACGTCGATGAATTTCCGGTTGAGCCGACAGTTGAGTTTGTGCTGTACGTCGTACATAGTGCCTCCTCTATATCCCCGGCTAAAACTCCGGCAATTCAATTTCGTTATAATCGGGGCCGAAGTCGCGATCGTGGTCGTAAACAAACCGGGCTTCGCGGTCGAGCCCCTCTTGCCGCTCGTTCTCCCACCGCGCCGCTGCCGCCGCTTCTTCTTTGGCGCAACGTTCTTCGTATTCGTAGGCCAAATCGTCAACGCGCTCCTCGGGGTCGAGTTGTAAATCTATTACCTTTTCCATTTCGCGCCTCCTTTAAATTTCCGGCGGGTCGTCGCCGGCCGCGAGGGCCGCGAGCGCGCCCAAAAGCTCCGCCTGGCGCTCGGCCGCCGCGCGCAATTCAAGCAGCAACGCCCGGTTCCTGTCGCGGGCGCTGAGCTTCTTGTATTCCGATATATGAAACTCTTCGAAAAGATTGCGGAGGGTCCGGGGCGTCGCCTCGCCGAACGCCAGGACGCGGCAGGCGTCGCCCTGATCTACGCTGGCGAGGCGCCCCGCTTTGCGATGCGAGATACCCTTTTCGGCGAGTACGACATTCAGCGCGGCTATGAGGCGGCGCTCCGCCGCCGCCAAAGGGCGCCTCCCACCAGACGCGCGAGGTTCGTTCCTGCGGGGCTTTCGCGTTTTGGCGACCGCTGATACCTTTGGGGAGGTAGCGTTGATTCTACCCGATGGTAAACGCTGGCCGGGCGTATCGTGGCTTCGAGCGCGGCTCATGGCGCCTCCTCCGCCCCGCTGTACCCCCGGCCATTTGCTTTGGGAGCAGAAGGCCGGAGGTTCAAATCCTCTCGCCCCCAAAATTGCGGAAATGGTATTGGGGTTGTTAGCGGGGAACCTACGATGAAATTTACGTT